>CAZTNL010000338.1:0-4256 GCA_964614885.1 uncultured Calditrichaceae bacterium
GCGCTGAGCTCCGTCGGGCTGTCCATAAAATACTGCAAATCGGCCGCTGTGTACCGGTCCGCTTTTCCCGCCGGTCGCAATTGCGTAGCAACCTTCCAGCTTTTTTCCGGCAGGACAAAATCGACTTCGATGGGACTGGTCTCGAAGCCACGCGCCCATATAAAAGTCGCCGGCATGTTCAGGTGCGCGTGCGTGTTCGTAATCGACAGATAGGTGCCGTCGGTGCGGTCGCCAAAGACGGTGTACCGCACGCGCACGGTTCCGTCGTGCCCCGTCACATTCCACTGATATGGCTTCGGGTGCAGGAGGGTCAGTTCGCGGCCATGCCCGTCTTCTGCACGAACATCGTAAACATTCTTGGCGAACTCGTGCAGCGCATATCTGCCGGGGGAGCTGCGACTCATGAGCACCGCGAGTGTGTCAGCGGCCACACCGGAAAAAGTGGTCACAACCCCGGCCTCGTGGTGATCGCGGTTGGCAAACGAAATTTCGTAGCGCACCGCGGGCTGCGCTTGAGTGCTGGCCGCGGCCAGGAGGACTCCCAGAAAGACACTTTTTATCATATTGACTCCCTCTCAGTTGGAAAGCGCTGAAATGCAAAAAGCCGTACCAGGATCTGCACCCGGCACGGCTTTTTCACAATCAGAAAGGCTGACAGTCGATTACTTTGAAACGACGTTAATTCGGTTTACCGCTCTGGCCAGCGAGATTTGCGCGCGCGAAACATCCCAGTTCGACCGTCCCTCTTCGATCCGTTTGCGCGCCCGATCCCGGGCTTCTTCGGCTCGCTTCTTATCGATTTCATTGGCCGACTCGCAAGTCTCAGCCAAGACGGAAACGCCGCCCGGCAAAACCTCGACAACCCCGCCGCTGGTAGCGAAGTGCGTCGCCTGCCCACCATCGTCTATCTTAATGTCGCCAACCTGCAGCGCGGAAATGTAGGGTGTGTGCCCCGGGAAAACGCCGAAATACCCGCCGATGCCCGGCAACTGGACCGAGGACACTTCTTTGTCATACACCTTGCGCTGCGGTGTCAGAATTTCGATTCTAATCTTATCAGGAATCATTTAACCGTCGTCAAATCAGATTTATCTCCGCTCCTCATGCCAGAATCTCGCCTCACCCGGAGCAGAGCCAGTGGGTGAAGCAGGCGCCATGTGACCTGACTGCTTAGGCGGCATCCCGAAGTTTTTGCGCATTGGCAATCGCTTCGTCAATACCTCCGACCATGTAAAATGCCTGCTCCGGCAAATCGTCGTAATCGCCGTTGACGATGCCCTTGAAACCACGAATCGTGTCTTCGAGCGACACATACTTTCCGGGCGTACCGGTAAAAGCTTCGGCCACAAAAAACGGCTGCGACAGAAACTTCTGAATGCGCCGCGCCCTGTTGACCACCAGTTTGTCTTCGTCGGAAAGCTCTTCCATGCCGAGAATGGCGATGATATCCTGCAAATCCTTGTATTTCTGCAGAATTCTCTGTACAGATTGCGCCACCTGGTAGTGCTCCTCGCCAACGATGTGCGGATCGAGAATACGCGAAGTGGAATCGAGCGGATCCACGGCCGGATAGATTCCAAGCTCGGAAATCTGCCGGGAAAGCACTGTGGTTGCATCCAGATGCGAAAAGGTGGTGGCAGGTGCAGGGTCGGTCAAATCGTCGGCCGGCACGTAGATGGCCTGCACCGAGGTAATCGAGCCCTTCTTGGTGGAAGTAATGCGCTCCTGCAGCTCGCCCATCTCCGTGGCCAGGGTGGGCTGGTAGCCCACGGCGGAAGGCATGCGGCCGAGGAGTGCTGACACCTCGGAACCCGCCTGAGTAAAACGGAAAATGTTATCGATAAACAGGAGAACGTCTTTGCCCTCTTCATCGCGGAAATATTCCGCTTCGGTAAGCGCGGTCAGAGCCACCCTGGCGCGGGCCCCCGGCAACTCGTTCATCTGCCCGAACACCAGGCAGGTTTTTTCGAGAACGCCGGACTCTTTCATTTCGAGCCAGAGGTCATTGCCCTCGCGGGTACGCTCGCCCACGCCGCCGAAGACTGAAAAACCGCCGTGCTCCGTCGCGATGTTGCGAATCAGTTCCATGATGAGCACGGTCTTGCCTACTCCGGCGCCGCCGAAGAGTCCGGTTTTGCCGCCACGGGAATAAGGTTCCAGCAAGTCCACCACCTTGATGCCGGTTTCCAGCAGGGCCGAACTGGTATCCAAATCTTCGAATTTCGGCGCTTCGCGGTGAATAGGATAGGTGATGTCGTGCTTGATGCCACCCAGATTGTCGATGGGATCGCCGGTGATGTTCATCAAGCGGCCCAAAGTGCCGGGCCCGACAGGTACCGAGATCGGCTTGCCCGTATTGCGCACCTTCACGCCCCGGACCAGGCCATCGGTCGTGTCCATGGCCACGCAGCGAGCGGTTTGCTCGCCGAGATGCTGTTGCACCTCCAGCACGAGCGGTTTGCTTTCTTCGCGGTCAATTTCCAACGCCGTCCTCAATTCGGGAAGGGAGCCGTCCTCAAATTTGACATCGACAACCGCTCCGATTACCTGCGAAATCTGTCCTTCTTTCATTTACGAGAATCCTTAAGTATTAGTATGCTTCTCAACCTTCAAGCGCATCGCCGCCGTTTACGCGAACTAACCGCGCAACGCCTCAGCGCCACCAACAATTTCTGAAATCTCCGTCGTGATGGCAGCCTGGCGTACCTTGTTGTAATGCAGAGTCAAGTCGTGAATCATCTCCTCGGCACTTTCAGTGGCTGAATCCATCGCGACCATGCGCGCAGCCTGTTCGGCCGCGTAAGACTCCAGCAAAGCGCGCCAAATCTGGATATTCAGGTTGCGCGGCACGATCTCGTCGAGAATTTCCGCGGCGGAGGGCTCGTAGAGGTATTCAGCCAACCGGTACTGATCGGGCGCGGCGGGCTCGGGCACAACCGGTAAGAGCTGGTCGAGACGAACCACCTGCGACCCCGCAGACTTGAAGCTGTTGTAGGCGACGAACACCTGATCGTACTCGCACGAAACATAGCGCTCCTGAACGAACGACGAAACATGGCGCGCGTGCTCGAAGTCGAGCTCATTGAAAAGATTGATATATTTTTCGGCCAGCTCATACGCACGATGTCGGAAAAAGTCATACCCCTTGCGCCCGAAAGTGATCACGCTGACATCCACATCTGCCTGTTCATCGATGGCCATTCGGGCGGCACGCTCGACATTGCTGTTAAAGCTGCCGCACAAGCCCCGGTCGGAAGTCACAACCAGGTAGCAGATGCGCTTGGGTTCCCGCACTTGCAACAGCGGGTGCACGGCGTTCGCCTCCTGCGCAGCCACATGTGCGAGAATCTTATTGAGTCCCTCGGCATAAGGACGAGCGTTGAAAAGCCCCTCCTGCGCCTTACGCAGTTTGGCCGCAGCCACCATTTTCATGGCCTTGGTGATTTGCTGCGTACTCTTGACGCTGGTAATGCGCCGCTTGATATCGCGTAGGGTAGCCACTTAACCTTCCACCGAAAATAGTTTGTTGAATTCCGCGGCAGCTTTCTCCAGTTGCTTCTGCAGCGTCTCGTCGAGCGTCTTCTTCTCGGCGATGCCTTTGAGCGTGTCGCCATAATTCGAGTCCATGAACGCATGGAACTCGCGCTCGTAACGGGCCAGATGCTCGACCGGAATGGCATCGAGGTAACCGTTGACGCCCATGAAAATAATTGAGATTTGCTTCTCGGCCCGAAGCGGCTGGTACTGCCCCTGCTTGAGAATCTCTACCATTCTCTGGCCGCGGGTGATCTGGGCCTGCGTCGACTTGTCGAGATCCGAACCGAACTTAGCAAACGCTTCCAGCTCACGGAATTGCGCGAGGTCGAGGCGCAACCGGCCGGCGACCTGCTTCATCGCCTTGATCTGGGCGTTACCGCCCACACGTGAAACCGAAATACCGACGTTGATGGCAGGGCGAACACCGGAGTAGAAAAGATCCGGTTCGAGATAAATCTGGCCGTCCGTAATGGAAATGACGTTTGTCGGAATGTAAGCGGAAACGTCTCCAGCCTGCGTTTCGATAATCGGCAGCGCGGTCAGGGAGCCGCCGCCGAGTTCGTCGTTGAGCTTGGAGGCGCGCTCCAGCAGGCGTGAGTGCAAGTAAAAAACATCGCCCGGGTAGGCTTCGCGGCCCGGAGGACGGCGCAGCAGAAGGGACAATTGCCGGTATGCCCACGCGTGCTTGGAAAGATCATCGTATACCGCCAGAGCGTGCC
>CAZTNL010000339.1:0-4241 GCA_964614885.1 uncultured Calditrichaceae bacterium
AACCAGGAAAAATTCATGCAAAAGAAAAAGCTTTTTATCGCCGGCGAATGGAAAGACGCGGCCGGCGCGAAAGATAATATCAATCCGTCGGACGTTTCCGAAGTCGTTGGGGTTTGCGAACAATCCGGCGCAACCGAAGCAGACGCCGCGGTAGCCGCGGCAACGGCGGCGGCGCCTGCCTGGGCCGCAAGCACGCCGCAACAGCGCTTCGATGTTCTGGATTTCATCGGCACCGAGATTTTGGCGCGTAAGCAGGAGATCGGCCGCTTGCTGGCGCGGGAAGAAGGAAAGACGCTGCCCGAGGGCATCGGTGAAACCGGGCGCGCCGGACAGATTTTCAAGTACTTTGCCGGCGAAGCGCTGCGCATCGCAGGCGAGCACATTCAATCCATCCGCCCCGGCGTTGAAATTGACATCGAGAGAGAGCCGATCGGCGTGGTCGGTTTGATCACTCCGTGGAATTTTCCGATCGCCATCCCGGCGTGGAAAATTGCGCCGGCGCTCGCCTTCGGCAATGCCGTCATCCTGAAGCCGGCCGAGCTGGTTCCCGGCTGCGCCTGGGCGCTGACCGAAATCATTTCCCGCTCTGGATTGCCGGCCGGTGTTTTCAACCTTTTGATGGGCAAGGGCAGCGTGGTCGGCGAGGCGCTGGTCAATCATGCGGGTGTGGCCGGTATCAGTTTTACCGGTTCAATAGCGGTCGGGCGCGCGCTGGCCGTCAAGTGTGCCCGCCGTCAGGCCAGAGTACAGCTCGAAATGGGGGGTAAGAATCCGCTGGTGATTCTCGATGACGCCGACCTTGATACAGCGGTCAAGTGCGCGGTAAACGGCGCCTACTTTTCCACCGGACAGCGCTGCACCGCATCCAGCCGGCTGATCGTAACCGAACAAATTCACGATCGTTTTGTCGCGGCTGTACAGGAAATGGTCGCGGGCCTGAAAGTGGATGATGCTCTCGCCGAGGGCACGCAGATCGGACCGGTGATCGATGAAACACAAATGAAGAAGAATCTCGACTATATCGAAATCGGCAAAAAAGAAGGGGGTCGTCTGGTTTGCGGCGGCGAGCGGCTGCAGAGGGAAAAGGAGGGATTTTACATGTCCCCGGCCCTGCTCACTGACACCACCAACGACATGCGTATCAACCGGGAAGAGGTGTTCGGCCCGGTTGCGACCGTGATTCGTGCGAAGAACTACGACGAGGCCCTGGCTATCGCCAATGACACCGAATTCGGCCTCTCCAGCGGCATTTGCACAACCTCGCTGAAGTACGCCGCCCACTTCCGGCGCAACGCCCAGGCAGGCATGGTGATGATCAACCTGCCCACGGCCGGCGTGGATTACCACGTGCCATTCGGCGGCCGTAAGGGCTCGAGCTACGGCACGCGCGAACAGGGGCGCTACGCTGCAGAGTTCTACACGACGGTCAAGACCAGCTACACGGCGCCGTAAGATGAGGTCCGGACCAACGCTGTCGGAACAAGCGTACGCGCGCATCGAAGAGATGATAGTGACCCTGGAACTGGAACCGGGTGCGAGTTTTTCGGAGGGGGATTTGTGCCGCAAGCTCGATATCGGTCGCACGCCGGTGCGCGAGGCGCTGCAGCGCCTCGCGACCGAGCGCCTTGTGGCGGCGTTGCCGCGGCGGGGCATGATCGTAACCGATATAAATATTGCGGAGCATATGGCTTTGCTGGAAACGCGGCGGGTTCTGGATAGGCTCATCGCCGCGCGCTCCGCAAGCCGGGCCACGGTTGTGCAGCGGCAGCAACTGCGCCGGCACGCCGCCGCGATGGTAGAGGCTGCAGCCGGGCACGATCTGGCCGCCTTCATGCGCATCGATCGCGAGTCGGACGCGATTCTCGAGAACGCGTGCAGAAATCCGTTTGCCGTTCGCGCCTGCACACCGTTGCACGCCCACTGCCGGCGTTTCTGGTATTGCTACCAGGAAAATGGAGATTTGGGCGAATCGGCCCGGCTGCATGAGCGCGTGACCGAGTCGGTCGCGGATGCCGACGAGCAGACGGCCGCGGATGCCTCCGATGCCCTGGTTGAGTATCTGGTCAAGTTTGCCCGGACCGCAATAGATCGCTTTTGACGAAGAAAGACAATTGCAACCGTACATTTATCCCGGTAACGCGAAGCAGGGCAAAGCCGTTGCAATTTTGTTCTTTCTTTGCTATCATGGTGCATGGCTGACGCCAGGGAAAATTCCGGGCCCGATTTCGATCCGGCATCTTCGCCGCCCGACAGCGAACTCGGGCAGCGGATCAAACACGCCGACCATCAGGCGTTCAAGCTTCTCTATTATCGCTACTACGATGCGCTTTACGGCTTCATCTGGCGGCGCGTACAGGACGACAACCTGGCCAGAGAACTGACGCAGACGCTTTTTGTGCGCGTCTGGCAGGGCCGTGCGAGGCTCGATCCCGGGCAGGCGCTGAAATCGTATCTCTACCGGGTTGCGTCAAATTTGGTGGTCGACCACTTTCGCGTACGAGGCCGGACACCTCTGACTTCGCTCGATGCAGCGGCCGGCGAGCCGGGAGAGGAGCCGGATGACAGCTTCGAACTGGAGGAAATGCTGGAAAGGGCGGTGCAGGCATTGCCCGAGACGCTGCAGACCGTGTTCCGCCTCAGCCGCGTCGATGGTTTGAAATACAGCCAAATTGCCGAGCGGCTGAATATTTCCGTGAAGACGGTCGAAAGTCGCATGGGCAAGGCGTTCGGCGTTCTGCGACAACACTTGAAACCTTTCCTGGAAAGTTGAAAATGTGGCGGGTGCGGGTTCGCGCCGCCGCCTCCCATATTGTACTCCGCCCCGCTCATCAAAATACAAAGGAACCAAACAGATGCCTTCTGAATACCGATCCCGCCGCAAAATAGAATTCGCCGACACCGACATGGCGGGCATTGTTCATTTTGCGCGCTTTTTTGTTTTCATGGAAACCATCGAGCATGAATTCCTGAATTCGCTCGGAACCAGCGTCGCCACAAGCCGCGATGGCAACAGGATCGGCTGGCCCCGCCTGGCGGCCTCTTGCGAGTATCTCAATCCGCTGCGATTCGAGGATGTCGTCGATATCGACCTGAAAGTGATGCGGAAAGGCGTCAAATCACTGACATACCGCTTCGATTTTAGCCGCGACGACACGCCGATCGCGCGCGGCGAAATTTCTTCGGCCTGCTGCATCTGCAATCCGGGCGAGCCGATTCGCGCCATTGAAATACCCGAAGCGTTGGCTGCGCAGATAGACACGGGGGCTTGAGGCCGCCGGCCAACTCCGTCCATTCAAATCTTACCAGGAAGGAAGAAGGAAAATGAACTGCAAAACCCTGTTGGTCTTTGCCATTGTCAGCGTTTCCGGGTTGAGCTGCGGCCCGGGAGATCCGGATGCCGAGCTGAGCGCGCTTTTTGATATGGAATGGGAATTCAGTCTGAAGGAGGACCCGCTGTTTGCCACCTCTGTCGGCCGGCATGAGTTCGATGCGCTCCTGCCTTCGGTTTCTGAAGCGGACGAGACCCGGCGCGCAGAGGTCTACGGCGATTTCCTTAAACGTCTGCACGACATCCCGCGGGAAGAACTCAGCGTGGACAATCGCATCAACTACGACATGTTCGAGCGCGAAGTCGAAAACTACCTGGCCGGGTTCCGGTTTAAATCGTACCTCACCCCGTTTAACAGCGACAGCGGTTTCCATACGGCATTTGCCCGGCTGGCCAACGAGATGCCCTTCCGAACGGCAAAGGATTATAAAAACTACATCGCCCGCCTACAGTTGGCGCCCGGCTATTTCCGCCAGTACATCGCGCTCTTGCAAAAGGGTGTCGAGCTCGGCATCACCTTGCCGCGCGTGGTCATGGATGGTTTCGATGTCACCACCAAAACACACATCGTCAACCACTGGGAAAAAAGCATTTTCTACGCGCCGTTCGGGCACATGCCGGCAGGAATGGCCGCCGGCGAACAGAAACGGCTGATCGAGGCAGGGCAAGCCGCGATTATGGATAGTGTCGTCGCGGCCTATGCCAGCCTGAATGATTTTCTCATCCACGACTACATTCCCCACTGCCGCACCACCATCGGCGCCTCGGATTTGCCGGAGGGGAAAGCGTATTACCAGCAGCGGGTCCGTTATTTCACCACGCTCGACCTGAGCGTCGAGGAAATTCACCAGATTGGGCTGGATGAAGTGAAGCGCATCCGCGGAGAAATGCAGAAGGTGATCGATTCGGTCGG
>CAZTNL010000340.1:0-4229 GCA_964614885.1 uncultured Calditrichaceae bacterium
AACTGTTGTTGGCGGCAAAATCATGCAGCGACGGGTTCAGGAAAAGCGCCAGCGGCACCAGCAGCAGATGGCCGAGCACTGCTCCGGCAAATAGCACGGCCGAGATGTCGAAGCCGACGATGTAGCCGACTCCCATCAGCGCCGGCGAGGCAGAGGGAGATTCGAGTTTGATGCCGCCGTTGAACAGTTTGCTGGAGCCGAGAAATTGAATCTTGGACTGGGTGAAGGTGAAGAAGTGCGCGACAGAATCCTGGATAACATGGATTCCGTTGTTGTTCTTGAATAGCTCGAAAAGCGCAGCCAGGCCCATAGCCCCGAACACGTAGCTGGCGCCGGTGGCGCCGCCTTGTCCCGCCTTGACGATTTCGGCCGCGGCAACGCTTTCAGGGTAGGGAAGATCCGCTTCCTCGACCATCGTGCGTCTCAGCAGAATAATGAACATTACGCCGAGGGTTCCACCGATGAGCATGATCATCGCCCCTTCGAGCAGGTGCGCCGGTGTCCAAAGGGAGTCCCACACCCCGCTGATGACGAACGCAGGGATGGTGAAAATGGCGCCGGCCACGAGCGCCTCACCGACGGAAGCGGTAGTTCTCGCCACGTTCTCTTCCAGCACAGTACCCTTGAGCCCGCGCAGGGCAGCCATCGCCACCACGGCCGCAGGGAAGGTCGCAGCCACGGTCAGTCCCGCTTTCATTCCCAGGTAGGCGTTGGCGGCGCCGAGGACGATGGCCATCACCACCCCGAGAAAAATCGCTTTGAAGGTAAATTCTTTGAGTTCTGTTTCGGCAGGCACAAAAGGCTTGAATTCCGAATTGCTCATGTTTCCTCCCTCATGAGGTTAGTGGAAAGTCTTTCTGAACGAGTAGAAAAAGCGTGGTAGGTGGAAGAAATTTCCCTCCGAACTGCCGACCAACTTAAGGGAAATTGGCCTAAAAGTCAAGTGAAAATTTGGCGCCGCACGGGTGCCCTTTTTTGTTTGATTTTGCTGAAAAATGATCTTATATTGCGGCTCTATTAAGGTGTTTGGTTGCATGGCGTTGATTGGAGATATCACTTTAGGCCAATACTACCCGGGCCGGTCATTTCTGCACGCTCTGGATCCCCGCAGCAAGTTTCTGGCGAGCCTTATTCTGATGGCTTGCCTTCTTTTTGCACACGGCATAGGTTCCATGACGCTGCACCTGGCACTATGCGTACTGATTTGGTCGCTCTCGGGCATTCCGGCCAGGGTTATTCTCACCAGCCTGCGACCTTTCCTTTGGATAGTGGCGATTGTCGCGCTTGTTCAACTGTTTACTTCCGGGGGCAGCGTGTTGTTTACGCTACCGGTCGTGGGCTGGGTGGTTCGCGATGGTGGCGTCGTGAACGCGTTTGTGTATTCCATAAGACTCGTGCTTCTGGTCACCTTGTCCACAACTTTGACGATGACGACGCAGCCGGTCGATTTGACGGACGGGCTGGAGAAGCTGCTGTCGCCAATGAAGCGACTCCGGGTGCCGGTCCACGAAATTGCATTGATGGTGACGTTGGCGCTGAGATTTATCCCGATTCTGATCCGCGAGGCCGAACGCGTCAGGAACGCGCAGCTCTCGCGTGGGGTTTCGCTGGAGGGGTCTCTTCTTCGGCGGCTGGAGGCAGTGGTGCCCATGATTCTGCCTCTTTTCCTGACAGCCATGCAAAAAGCCGAAGACCTGGCGCTGGCCATGGAAGCGCGCGCATTTTCAGGGACGGAGCTGCGAACCAGCTACAACGAGCTGGCGGTTGCCGGGCGGGATTATCTGGTGCTGGTCGCCTCGACGGCGATCTTTGCCATGACGCTCGGCCTGGGCTGAATGTCCTGCAATGCGCAACATCAAGATCGTCGTTGAGTATGACGGCACGGATTTTTGTGGCTGGCAGGTGCAGCCGAACGGCAGGACCGTTCAGGGAACGTTGGATACGGCTGTTTTTAAACTGTTCCAGCAGCGCCCCACGATTCATGGTTCCGGCAGGACCGACGCCGGGGTTCACGCACGAGCGCAGGTGGCGAACTTCAAGGTTGAAAGCGGGTTGCCGGCAGCCACGATTTGCAAGGGCCTGAATTCGTATCTGCCCGCAGACGTACGTGTTCGTTCGGTCGAAAATGCGGATGCATCTTTTCACGCGCGGTTCAGTGCGAAGAGCCGGGAATATCACTACACGATCGCCACGCGGCAGCAAGCTATCGGCAGACATTACGCGTGGTTCTGTCGCTATCGGCTGGATGTGAAGAAGATGCGCCGGGCCTCGGTATATCTGCTCGGTGCGCACGCTTTCGAGGCCTTTTCGAAGCACAACGCAAAGGAGAAACACTACCTGAGCACGGTCGAAAAGCTGGCCTGGAGCGAAGACGACGATACGCTTGTCATGGAAATTCGGGCGAACCGTTTTCTGCACAACATGGTTCGTATTATCGTAGGAACCCTTGTCGATGTTGGGCGTGGCAGATTGCACCCCGATGCGATAAGGGAGATTCTTGACTCCAAAGACAGAGATGGCGCAGGCACTACCGCGCCCGCTCATGGGTTGCAATTGACGAAGGTCTATTACTGAGGAAACGATTATGAAATTCTTTCTCGACACCGCAAATCTTGACGAAATAAAACTGGCCGCGAGCATGGGAATTCTCGACGGCGTGACCACCAACCCCAGCCTGGTCGCCAGGGAACAAGCCAAGTTCAAAGATCTGCTCATTCAAATCTGCGAAGTGGTCGACGGACCCGTGAGCGCAGAAGTGGTCTCCACCGATTTCGACGGCATGATGAAGGAAGCGCGCGACCTGGCTGCCCTTCACGACAACATTACGGTCAAGATTCCCATGATCCGCGAAGGACTGAAGGCCGTCAAAGCACTCTCCACCGAGGGCATCAAGACGAACGTCACCCTCTGCTTCAGCGCCAGCCAGGCACTGATGGCTGCCAAAGCCGGCGCCACGTTCATCAGCCCTTTCGTCGGCCGCGTCGATGATATCAGCGGCGTGGGAATGGATATTATCGGGGATATCCGCACGATTTACGACAATTATGCATTCGAAACCGAGATTCTGGCGGCCAGCCTGCGGCATCCGCTGCACCTGGTCGAGGCAGCGCTTATCGGCGCGGATGTGGCGACCATGCCGTACAAGGTTTTTGACCAGCTGTTCAACCATCCGCTGACCGATATCGGTTTGCAACGCTTTCTCAACGATTGGGAAAAAGTCAAGGACCTGGTAAGCTGATACAGTCGGAGCAAATCTCATGCTGACGAGTCGATTCATACTCCTGGTACTGATAATCTGCGTCTTACCGGTTGCGTGTGGCAGCCGCGGCCAGAACGACGGGGCGGAGAATATGGGGCTGTCCGGCGAGCTTCGCGCCCAACCCGCCACGGGGCAACGTCTGAGCACGACAAATGATGCGATTTCGAACAGTCGCAGCAACGCGATCACCCGCGCGGTCGCCCGTGTCAGCAGCGCCGTTGTAGGTATCAACGTGACGCAGATCCGCCGGCCGAGGCGCGGTTCCTATTTCGATGATCCGTTTTTCCAATACCTCTATCCGGAACTGGCCAGGCAGGTGGTAAAAAGCCTCGGTTCGGGTTTTTTGATTGACCCGAACGGGTATATACTGACCAACGAACACGTGGTGCACGAAGCCTCGGAAATCGTTGTGTCGCTATCGGACGGATCGAGCAAGAAAGCGAAGGTCATCGGCATCGACTACGTGACCGACCTCGCCCTGATCAAGATCGAAGGCCACAACTTGCCCTATCTCACTTTCGGGAATTCCAACAACGTCATAATCGGCGAATGGGTCATCGCTCTCGGCAACCCCTATGGGCTGTTCGAAATCAACGCCCAGCCGACCGTTACCGTCGGCGTGGTGAGCGCGGTCGACCGCGATTTTGGCCGTCAGGATAATGACCGCGTTTACCAGGATATGATTCAGACCGATGCCGCCATCAACCAGGGTAACAGCGGCGGGCCTCTCGTCAATAGTCTGGGCCAAGTCATCGGCATGAACACTTTCATCTACACGGGCGGTCAGTCGAATTCAGGTTCAATAGGAATCGGCTTTGCCATCCCGAGCAACCGTGTACAACGCATCCTTCGGGATCTCAAAAAGTATGGGAAAGTCAACCGCAGCTGGACCACCGGCCTCTCGGTCGAAGATATTCCACCCATGGTTGCGCGCTACTACCGGATGAAATCGGCAGACGGCGTCATTGTG
>CAZTNL010000341.1:0-4225 GCA_964614885.1 uncultured Calditrichaceae bacterium
AAAACGGTCCGCTATCCGGTCGATTCTGAAATTCGCTTCTGCGTAACGCCTGGCATTTAGCCCCATCTCGGCGCGCCGGGATTCGTCAGCCGCTAAAGTCGCTGCTGCCTCCAGGAAGCCCTGGACATTGTCCGGCGAAACCGCCAGGCCGGCACCGCTCTCAGCGACTGTCCGGGCTGCAAGATTCTGAAGTGGCACCGAAAGCAGGGTTGCACGCTGAGCGCACAGATAGGTGAGCACTTTGGACGGCACCGAGAAAAGGCCGGCCTCTGGTTCCAGGATAGCCAGAAGGACGTCGGCTGTGGCCAGGACCTGCGACATGACGTCTTGTGGTTGCCAGTTCATGACGCGCAGATTGCGCACCTGCCTTTCTGCACACTGCTGTCGCAGCCAGTCCGCGCCCGGCCCTTCGGAAATGACCACAACTTCGCTCTGCTCATTCCCGGAAAAGTGGGCCGCGAGTTTGAGCAGCAGTTCCGGATTGTGCTTCATGCCGAGCGTACCCGAATACAGGAAACACGTTTTGGCGTCGAGACCGTGTTTTCTTGCCCACGGATTTTGTTTTGGCAAGACCTTGACCGACTCCAGCACGGCCCAGTTGGGTATCACGTGAACGCGGCTCGGGTCCAGGGCCCACTTTGCCATCGTCTCCTGAAAATTGGGGGAAATGAGCACGATGGCATCGCTGCTTTGCAGGATCGACCGCTCCAGGCGCATGTACAACCGGCCGATGAGCGCGCCGGCCACCGGGAGTTTTCTGCGCAGAATTCGGTGTACGGCCACGCTGTAAATGTCCTGGACCCAGAAGACAAATTTCGTATGCGAACCGGCGCACTGCCGAAAAATGCTCCGCTGGGCTTCCGTTGGCGTATCTCCAGAGAGGACGACCTGCGGACGCCACTTCGCGATAATCTGCGCCACGAGTTGGCCGTATTGGATTTCCTGCCTCCGGCGGCGCACAAAAGACCATTTTTGAAATGGCCGCTCCAGCTTGACGGAACTGAGCCGCAACGATTTTGGATCGTCAGGAGCTTTCTTTAGTTGGCCTCCGGGTCCCTGAAACGAGGCCGAGTACAAGTGCAGTACTTCGTGCCCCTTTTCGGCGAGGGCGCGGCTCAATTGAAACGGGAATCCGTAACCGCAATAGTCGTGGGTGACAATGCGCATGCCTTACGCCTCCAGACGCTTGTCAACGGCACCCACCGGGCGCCCCGGCGCTGGCGCGTCGATAGGTGACCGGGTACAACCAGTCACCTTGCTGTAGACGGCCAGCAAACCCTCGTAATAGGCCTCCGAGCTGTACTTACACTCGGCCTTTGCCCGGCCCGCTGTTCCCATTTGCCAGCAGAGCGATGCATCTTGCCACAGGCGCTCGATCCTGTCCGCAAGATCTGCCGGGTTTCCCGGTTCCACCAGATATCCGGTTATCTGGTCATCGATCACTTCCGGCAAGCCCCCAACGCGGGAGGCGACCGCAGGCAGCCCGTAGCTCATCGCTTCGGCCGCTGCCAGACCAAATGTTTCCGGGCACAAACTCGGGAGCACGAGCATGCGCGCCTGCCGGTAGAACTGCGCGAGCGCTTCGCCCTGCAACCGGCCGACGAGACGGATATTTCCCGGCAGATGCGCCGCAATCCTGGCCCGCAGCGGACCGTCTCCGGCAATGCGGAAGCTGCAATTGGGGCAGCGGCTGGCGGCTGCCAGCAAAGTATCAAGTCCCTTGTGTGCGTGTAGACTGCCGACATAGGCCACATAGGCGCCGGCTCCCGGTGTAGCGGGTGCCCTTGGAATGGAAACCATATTCGGTAGCACCACGATTTTCCGCGCAGGGAAACCCGCATTCACCAATTTGCTTTTCACAAAACGGCTCGGCGGTACATAGCAGTTGATGTTGTCTACAAAATGGCGCCGTCTTCTGTAAAATGCGCTGCGTGCGGCATAGCCTAAACTCTCGCTGAGATTGCCTCGGCAATTCGTCAGCAAACACCAGTATTCCCGGCCGCCGGTACACAGCGCGCACTCAGCGTTGTTTCGCATCAGCAACCCGGTCGGACAGATGAGTCGATAGTTCGGGCAGCGCATCACCACCGGTACACCGGCACGCCGGCAGGCGGACAGGATGGAGGTCGAAATGAACGGAAACAAATTGTGAATGTGTACCACATCCGGTTTTTGCGAATGAAGAACAGCGGTCATGCGCCGGCGGGATTCTATGGAGTAAATGCCTGAGACGAATGCATTTATCCTGCCTCCGGCAAGCCTGACCTCGGCGCTGCTCCTCTCCAGCACGATGACCTCGTGCCCCTTTCGCCTGAGAAGGCCGGTTGTGGCGTCGTACATTCTGTCTTCGCCCCCATAGATGCGGTAGCGGTTGTGCACTTGAAGAATCTTCATGCTGCACTCCTGCGCGTGCCGTTGCCGAGCATCTCCTGGATAACCTCTCCGTTGGTCAGATAACGAATGTCCGAATGGCCGCCGACAATTTGCAAAATGGCCTCCACATCGGCCCAGAGATTGAAAGCATCCACCTCCCACGAATGTCCCCACAAGTGCCAGACGCCGCCCTCCCTGCACGCCCAATGAAAGAGGTCTCCTGCGCGGTGCGCCATGCTTGCGCCGGGGCCCACACGCCAAAAATTCATCATGCCGGGCCAGTTGGCGGTCCGGGCGCAATGTCGCACATAGCGCCACGGCGGATGCGGGAACGCCTGCATCGTCGTCGGCATCTGCAGCGGATCCGCCTTGCAGCGCAGGCAAAACTGTCTCGTCGTTCGCGCTCCGATGAATCCAGCCTTTTCCACCTCAAAGCGCGCCCGCCGCGAATGTTTACCCCAGGGGTAACAGAACATTCGAACCGGCTCTCCGAGGGTGTTCTCTAGCGTTTCTTTGCCGCCGCGCACTTCGTGCCTGATGTCTTCGCGGGACAATCTGCTCAGTTTTCTGTGGGTGAGGGTGTGCGCGCCAATCTCGAACGCGCGGCTCAGTTCTCGCAATTCGCTGACCGTCATCACGGGCCTTTGCCTGTTTTCTGCAGAAACATAGAAGGTGCCCTTGACGCCGTATCTGGAAAGGAGCTCCGCAAGCCTCAGGTCCAGCGGATGACCATCATCCCAACTCGTCGTTACAATGGCCGGTCGCGGCGCGTTCATACTTCGATCCCCACCGAGTCCGTCGAGTAGGAGGAGGACCACTGCCGCGCGTTACCGAACTGAGCGAATTCGAAATATTGTTTTTGCGCCAGCATCCTGGGCGACACAAGACACGCTGCCCGCCTCAGATAGGCTTCAGCCCGCCACAACTGGCACCTGCAATCGAGGGCAGACGCACGTTCATGCTTTAGCCCGGCGACCAGCAGACGTGGCAGATATACCAGCATTGCCTGTCCGGCTCTCGCCAGGAAGAACACCAGCAGCCACATTAGACCCCGGCTTTTGAAGTCCATGTACGCGCGCTGGCACCCCCAGCGGATCGCAACCCAGCGCAGGTATGAAGAACGGATTCTGTACGGTTTGATCACATGGTAGACCATAGCTTCCGGTGAAATCCAGATGTCCGTTTCGTTGTCGCGCAGCCGTTCGACGAGCTCAGAATCTTCTCCGCCAAACTGCATCGAAGTGTCAAAGAGGCCGGCGGACAGCAGCAGGTCACGCTTTACCAGTAAGTTGCCGCAGGTAGGGATGTAGCGTCCCCGGCACTTTGCGGGCGTTTTGGAGAAGATGTTCTCGCCCAGCAAAGCGCGCGCTCGTGGACCGTAGGCAGGAGGCTCGGGCGAGTCGAACTTCAGATATCTTGGCCCGCCGACGCAGTCCGCACCGTGCCTGGACGCGACGTCCCAGAGGCTCTTCAGCCAACCCCGGGGGGCTACCTGGTCGTCGTCGAAAAAAGCAATCCATTTTGCCTGTGACAGCGTGGTGCCCCTGTTGCGGGCATCGCCGATGCCGTGTCCGTTCTGACGGGTGTACCTTATGGTCACGGGCGTTTGCCCGGCGATAGCGTCGACGGCCTCCATGGTACCGATTCCGGCTGCATCGTCAACCACGATGATTTCATAGCGGAATTGGCCGCCGGTGTTCTGCACGGCAAGGCTTTCAAGCGCCGGGCGCAACATTTCCGAACGGCTGTAGGTGCAGACGACAATACTGATATCTACTGATTCTGGCATCGCGCATCCTGGTTAGTTTCACGTACCCGGCTGAATAAAGGCGTGGTCCTGTCGCCCCATTTT
>CAZTNL010000342.1:0-4220 GCA_964614885.1 uncultured Calditrichaceae bacterium
CGGCTCACGCAAATTTGGTGCCATCACGGGCAAGCGGGGTTTCCGGCAAGAAGAGCTTAGCAGGTGGCTCTGGGGCGCAAGGATTTGAGGCCAGAGGAAAACAAGATGTTTCAGGCAGCCAAAAACGGGCAGAGGGTTGCCGTCGGACACGCGACAACAACCTCCTGACCTGAGCTGAAACAAGTGTTGAGTTTTGAGACAAACAGAAGCGTTGGGGAGCTCAGTTCAGAAACTCGAGTTTCCTCCCATAGTGGAGGACGCGCACCGCCATCAGTTTTTCGAGCAGCGCGGTCACCGTCATCAGCGTTAAGATGAAAACGATGTAGCTCGTCGGCTCTGCGTAGATATATCGAAATATGAGAGGCAGGCCCAGAAACAGAAGAAAGGGAACCAGTATCATGAGCATGGCCAGATTACGGGAACGCTGCCCCTTGATGTTCGGCCGGGAAAAAGGCAAATCGGGTGAATACAGAAACGCGAATTGCAAGAAAAGGTGCGAGAGAATCCCGAGCGCCAAGGCGTGCAGAAGCACATGCAGGACACTCTCAAAGTTGTAGTAGAACACCAGGCAGAGGATCGCGAGAAACGGCAGGACAAAGTAGATCATCAGGAAATTTTTCTCGGCGCGGATGAGCTTCGGCAGGTCCACAGGAGCCGCGTGAAAAAGCCAGGAAGCCTGGTAAGAGTCGCTCTGCGTGACGTAAGTTCGGAGCATCATCGGAAAAAGAAAGATGATCAGGTAAAGCAATCCCGAGCGCGACAGCTCGATTTCTGCGGTCAGAAAGGGGTCAGGCAGACGGCCATTCTGGGTGCCAATAAACAGATAAAACGCCGTCAGCGGCAGAATTCCGAGCACAGCCATCTTAAACTTGTTGTCGTTCAAGAACTGGTTGCGGATCAACTTGCTGACCACGCGCTCTTCGGGGCCGAGCAGAAACACAAACGCGGAGCGCCGGCTTCGGCGGCCATTCCCCGCCGGCATCACATCCACACTGGACAGATTGAAGGCGTAGGTCAGGGAAAGCTTGCCAATAGAGGCAATCGCAGCCGCGGAAAAGGCGAGCATAGATAGAGCCGCCAGCAGCCAGTGCAGCGTGGAAGCGCGACCGGCTGCGATGCTGAGAAAACTGCTGAACCATGACGATGGCAGGAAAACCAGCCAGGGAGTGCTCGTAAGATCCATGTGCAGAAACGCCTGCTGGTCGACCAGACGTGGCAGAACAAAAAAACCGCTGTAAATGACCAGCGCCAGCATGACCTGAAACAAGGTCAGCAGATTTTGCAGCCGGCTTGCATTGACCTTGCTCAGGACGAATGTGTAGAGCAGCACAACCCAGAGCGCTACCGTCACATTGGCGGTTGAGACACTCCAGAGGGCGGTCAATCCGATCAGCGGGGAAAAGCCGTCCCGGACAAAAAAGGTGATGATAGCCGGCAACGCCAGCACCGAGGTGAAGACGATGACGTAAAACAGCAGATTCGTCAACTTGGCAACGTAAAACGTGCGCGAACTGATCGGCTGGTAGCCTAAAACGGAAAAATCTCCGGGCGAAATCACCACGGCATGATATTCTACGAGAATGAGGCTGCCGACCATGAACATCGTGTACGTGGTCAGAAGGGTCGCAGACATGAAGAAATTATCCGTCGCCAGCACGATCGGTATGAAGATGAGGCCGCTGAGCAGGTAAAACAAGAGCATCGACAGGAAGCTGAGGCTGCCCGAGCGGCCGTGGTGCAACGTCGCGGACATCGAGGATTCGCGCACATCGCGTTTGATGCTGGTTTTCGACAGGGCTAGCCACTGCCTGAAATCGATGCCTGCGGCTGAAAAAAGAGCCCGAAGCATCAGGCGCGTTCCAAAGCTTGCAGAAATTCATCTGAGGAAAGGCCGATATCCGCCGAGCCGGTAAGCCGGTTAAAGGCATGCTCCAGACTAGACTGGTGGGTTGCGGACACGATCTCGTTCGGAGTGCCCACGGCGACAATCTTGCCGTGGTCGATGATCGCAATACGGGTGCAAATGCGCTCAACCACCTCCAAAATGTGCGAACAAAACATAATCGTCTTCCCCTGCGCCGCCAGCTTCTTGAGCAGTTCTTTGATAACCATCGCGGCGTTGGCGTCGAGCCCGTTGAGCGGTTCATCCAGAAACAGCACCTCGGGATTGTGCAGAAATGCCGCCGCCAGAAGTACCTTCTGCTTCATTCCCTTCGAAAAACGGCTCAGAAAAACATCCGCGTCCTCTTCCAATCCCAGGCGCGCCAGCAGCTCAGAAATTTTACTCCCGGCGGTAGCTGGCGGTATATGGTGCAGTTCAGACACCAGTTCGAGGTACTCCCGCGCAGTCAAAGATTCGAAAAGGGCGCCGGATTCCGGAACATAACCGCAGCGCCGTTTCACTTCATCCGGGTGCGAGGTAACATCGAAACCGGCTACCTCGGCACTCCCGGCCGACGGCCTGAGCATCCCGGTCAGCATCTTGACGGTCGTGCTCTTCCCCGCCCCATTCGGACCGAGGAAACCGAGAATTTCACCCGCGGCAACGTCGAGCGAAATCCCGTCTACCGCCTTCTTTTCACCAAACGATTTTGACAAATTTTCGAATCTTATCATTTTTCCTTCACCAGTACCCGCGCCGACATCGGCGCCACGTCCAACCTGATTTCGTAATTATTGAGTTTGTATTTCTTCTCTCTAAACGGATCTTTTACCCGAAGGTTCTTTTTCCACTCCGGTTTGTATCGAATGGTCTGCGTCGACGTTCCGAGGTTCATGAGCACATAGACTTCGTTCATGCGATAGGTTCGAGAGTAGACCAGTATCCGGCGTTCATCATCGACAAGGCGTACTTTGAAATCGCCTTTTACCAGCGCCGGATTCTCCGAGCGTGTTTCGTTGAGACGACGATAGACATCGAAGAGATCCTGCTGGAATCTGTTCTCACACCGGATCTTCAGGTCAGGCCGGATAGTTGTGTAACTTTCCTTTTCATAGACAAACTCACGCCAGAGCATCGGTTTGATGTTGTCCGGGTACCTTCCGCCCCACATTCCACTCTCGTCACCGTAGTAAATCACCGGCGCCCCGGGAAACGTGAGTTGAAAAAGCACCAGCAATTTCTGCACCTTCAGTTGTGAGGTGTCGGGCCCGACCGGATTGTATGTGTAGCTCCTCTTGCTGCTCGTCGAAGCGACAGCGCCCGCATCCGGCCAGGCATTCACGATTCGTGACGCGATTCGGTCCGACTCCGGGCTATCCAGCTGCAAGAGCCGGCTGTTGCGCAGGTCTTTGTTTTTGAAGGTCGGGTACGACTTCAACTTGTCGACAAACTGGCTGATCGGCATATCCCGGCCCTGCGATACGAAAAAGTTGGTCACCAAATCGGGGAGGTGACTGTCGCGGTAAAGATCGAATTTATGAAGGCTGCGCGCATTGTCTCCGGTCGGGGTAAAATCTGCGACGGTCAAAGCCTCCGCATTTTGCGCCTTCACCCGCGTGTTCCATGCGTGCCAGAATGCTCCGGAAAGCCCTTCCGCGTCTCGTATTACCCAGCCGTCGATGCCATCGCCGGTCTCGCCGTCACCATCCGGATCCATCCAGCGGCGGGTGACATCGAAGACATATCGCTTCACCGGTTCTGCGAGTCCACCTGAGCCTTCGGTGCGAAACCGAGGAAATCTGCGGTCGTTACGCCAGCATTTGTAGTCGAACTCTGAGGTGTCCGGAGTCGCCGGGTCATCCCATTTCAGCACCTCGAACCAATCTTTGTAGCGCGAGCCCTGCTGCTTCTCCTGCAAATCTTTAAACGCCCAAAATCCGGCACCACAGTAGCTGAACACGGCTTCTATGACAACCTTGATATCGACTTTGTGAGCCTCGGCCAGGAGCTCGATGAAGGTCTGATCGGCACTGGATATGGTCCAGGAAGTGGTATCTTCACGTTCGGACGTGATCGCCTTCCCATCGGCTTTCGGGTCGAGACCGAAGTTGTTGTCGATGTGGTGCAGAGTGCTGGCGTCGTACTTCTCCACCGACGGCGCTTCGAACACAGGCGTCAGGTAAAGGACGTTGACCCCCAAATCTTTCAGGTACGGCAGTTTCTCGGTGACGCCGATCAAATCTCCGCCGTAACGCCGGTCGCGCAGCACCTGCGCAAATGGCACATCTCTTTGGGCCTCCCACTTCTGAAGTTTGTACCAATCCGACGCCCAGGGATG
>CAZTNL010000343.1:0-4195 GCA_964614885.1 uncultured Calditrichaceae bacterium
ATATGCTAGTCCTGACACGGAAGTTAGGTGAAACCATTGTTATCGGCGACGACATAACGATCAAGGTCGTGGATATTCACGGCAAACAGATACGCCTCGGAATCGAGGCACCGACTGAAATAAGCATTTTTCGCGGTGAGATCTACGCGCGGATCCAGGAGGAAAATCAGCGCGCAGCGCTAGGAGACCAGTCAAACAATGAAGACGGGTCCGCCTAATCCCTCCTGAGGCCTATTAACCAATCCCATTCTCACCGCACATTGAAACCGTAGAGGCCCGCTGATTTTGCGTGCCCGGGCTTCTCTCGCACGTCTGAAGCACGCTTTTGCTTCGAAACCAATCGGCGCGTTCAGCATGGGCTGCTGCCTATACATTCGCGATAATTCAGTTTGACAAACATTCCCTTCGCGGTCAGAAATGTCACCAGACTCACCGCCAGCTAAAACCTTTGCAGTCGTTCTCAGACTCGACATCATCCCCCAGGTGAATGGAACCCCGGCTTTGGATGCGGGCCGAACTGAGGATGCTGCGTATGTCGAGGAGCATTTTCGCAACAGATACGGCGACGGAACCGGCCGGCTGAAAGTACAGAGCAGGCCCAATAAGGTAAAGCTCGCCTGGGAGATGCCCGGAGGCGTAAGTGAGGAAGCGGAGGAAGTGCACCAGAAGGCACTGGCTGCGGCAAAGAATAGGCAGTACCAGGAGGCTATCGGATCCTGGGTCCGGGCCATCGCTCTCAATCCGCACGATCCCGACTACTATTTCAATCTCGGAATTGCTTTCTTTGAGGTCAAAAACTACAAAGAGGCGACAGAGAACCTGCACGAAGCGCTGCGGCTGTGTCCCATATACTACAAAGCGCACCTCATTCTGGGGACTGTCTATCTTAAGACGCGCAAATTTGAACAAGCCGAAAAGTATCTGCGTGAAAGTCTCGTTTTCTACCCGACACATCCGCTGGCGTACCTGAACCTCGGTGCCGTCTATAGCATCCTCAAACGGTACCAGGAAGGGGAGGAGATGTTTCTCCGAACCATTGGTCTGGCCCCCAACGAGGTTCGAGCGCACTTTGGTATCGCCAAAATCTACTCGCTGACTGGTGACACAGAAAAAGCCGCTCGTTATTTTCAGAACGTGATCAATATCAACACCAATCCGCAACTCACCAATATTGCAAAACGTTCCATGCCGACGACGGTGATGGCCAGCACCGCCAGTGGCGAAACCAAATCGTATGCGGGAGCCGGAAATCATTCGTACGCGGATGGATACGCGGCATTTCTGTTTTCCGACTATTCGAGGGCTGTAGCGGCCTACGAGTCGTACCTGAGCGAAAAGCCGGACGACGACTACGCGTGGTATTCATTGGGAGAAGCGTGTCTGCGCTCGGGTGCACCTGAAAAAGCAGCAGAGGCGTTCCAAAAAGCGGTCGCGCTAAACTCCGCCAAAGGTACTTATTACAAGTCTTTGGCGATCACCTACAACTATTTGAGTAACACGAAGGAAAGCATCGCCTGTCTGGAAAAGGCTGCAAGTCTGGGGAAAACAGACAGTGTGACCCTGACAGTGTGGGGAAAAGTCCTGCTAGACCAGCAGAATTTTGAAGAAGCGACCAAGAAACTCGAACTGGCCGTCAAGGCCAACCCGAACAATCTCCTGGCCCGTTACAATCTCGCCATAGCAGCCTACCGCAGCCAGAACCGGGACGCCGCACTGAATCAATTGCACGAGATTATGCACGCGCCGATAAGCAGCCCGCTCAAAATGGAGGCGGAGAAGCTGATTCAAGAGATATAGATAGACCCGATGACTCACCGCCCGCATTCTCGCGATAATAAATGTTATGTAAACTAACGCACCCCAACCTTTCCTTCTCTTCTCCCTTCTTTCTCATGCTCGTTTGAATCGCTTGTCCAGCTCATCTAGTGAAATGTGAACAATGACAGGTCGGCCGTGCGGACAGAAATACGGTTCCTTGGTAGAAAACAACTGGTCGATGAGCGCATTCATCGCTTCGCGGGATAACTGCTCGCCCGCGCGCACCGCTGAATGACACGCAAATGACGCTGCTACGTTTTCGCGAATTTCCGGCCTGTCTCTCTTGCCGCGCTTGTACTCGTCGACGATGTTGAGCAGGATGCGCTCGTCATTCTTAATCTTCAGGTCCGTCGGCACCCCTTCGACGACCACGGTATTCTTCCCGAATGCCTTGACGACAAAACCGATGTTTAAAAGAAATGGCGTCATCTCGAGCAAAACTGAGTAATCTTCCGGAGAAAGTTCGATCACCTGCGGAAATAACAACTGCTGCGACGACGGCGAGCGCTTTTCGAAGCTCTCCAGCGCGCGCTCGTAAAGGATGCGCTCGTGCGCCACGTGCTGGTCGATGACGATTAGACCGTTTTTTATCTGGGCAAAGATGTACTTATTGTGGACCTGCCAAATATGTGGCTGCTCAAACAGGCTTCCGGCAGCACCCCGGCTGCGATTCTGCCCTCCGTCGGCAAATTCGTGCCCGGCTGTGGACTTCGCTGTCTCAGCTGGATTACCGGCGATATTGAAATCGCTGTACGGCGTCGGCCGCAATTGGGCGCTACCGGCGTCGGCCCCTCCTAGTGCAAGCTGTTGCCCGGAAACGTCGTGTGATAATGAGGTTTGTGAAGGAGAAATTGACGAAATAGCGGGAACAACGCCCCCCGTATTCAAGGCTCGTTTCACGCTTCCGCGCAGTGCGCTGAAGACCAGCGCGTCGTTGGCAAACTTTATTTCCATCTTTGTTGGATGCACATTGACGTCGGCGTACTCTGGCTCCATTTCAATAAAGAGGATGTAAACCGGGTACATCCCTCGTTGCAGCATCTCGCCGTATGCGGCCACCACGGCATAGCTCAGATTTCGACTGGAAAAGAATCTCCGGTTAAAGTAAAGATACTGGTCCCCCCGTGAACGCCGTACAACATCCTGGTTGCCGACAAACCCGGAAATGCGTACAGGCCCGTCGCTGGTCACAGGAAGCATGTTGTCGCGTATTCTGGCGCCAAGCACAGCTCCGATGCGCTCTTGGTGGCTTTGCCGGCCAAGCTCATAGACGACGGTATCCTCATTTACAAGCGTAAAAGCGACTTCGGGATAGGCAAGACAGAACCTGCTCATCACCGCGAGGATTTGCCGGTACTCTGCCCTCGCACTTTTTAGGAATTTGCGTCTCGCAGGCGTGTTAAAAAAAAGGTTACGCACCTGAATAGAGGAACCTGCTGTGCCGGCGCAGGCTTCGATATCGCCCATCTCACCGCCTTCTATACACACAACATGCCCGGAAACAGCACCACGGGGCACCGAACGCGCCTCCACCTGGGCTACCGATGCAATGCTGGCCAGCGCCTCCCCCCGGAAACCAAGGGTTTGAATTCGGGACAAGTCGTCGAATGCAAAGATTTTGCTCGTCGCGTGGCGTTGGAAAGCCAGGGATAAATCGGCCTGTCCCATTCCCTCACCGTTGTCTATGACATGAATGGTGGCACGCCCCCCATCCCGAAGAACGACTGTAATCTCGTCCGCGCCAGAATCCAGCGAGTTTTCAACCAGCTCTTTTACAACAGAAGCCGGACGATCGACCACTTCTCCGGCGGCTATTTTGTTGGTCAGGTTTTCCGGTAACCGTTTGATTTTGGCAAAAACTTCGGACATGTTGCCGGCGACTCCTTTGAGCGTGTATTAATCGATATAGTTTTCCAGATGATATGAGTAAACATAGCGAATATATCCGCGAGTTTCAAACCAATTGTTTCAAGTTGGTCAAATTGTGGGAGGATGTTGTTGACGCAGAGGCGTTGTGGCACGCTCTTCGCGGTCAGAGGAGGCCGGAATCGGCGAAGCTAAAGTAACCTTCGTTACCTATGATAATGTGGTCCAGCACCTGGATTCCGACCGCCTCGCAGGCGGTGCGCAGCCGGCGTGTGGTGCGCTTGTCTTCCTCGCTGGGGTCAGGATTTCCTGATGGGTGGTTGTGGACGAATATCACAGATGCCGCGGACTGATTCAACGCCTCCTTTATCACCTCGCGGGGGCAAACCAGACTTTCTGTCAGGCTGCCTTCGAATAAAAGGCGGTCGGCAATGACGGTGTTGCGGCTCGTGAGCAGCAACATTTTGAAGACCTCATGACCGAGGTCCCGAAGATGAGGCCGAACGAGCTG
>CAZTNL010000344.1:0-4195 GCA_964614885.1 uncultured Calditrichaceae bacterium
TCTGACCAGACAGGAGGATCTCAGGGAATGTTTATTCTCCAACTCATCAGCAAGTTTATCAAAGTACTGCGCGCCGGTGAGTCGCCCGGACTGATTGCGGGCGGGATCACGCTCGGCTTTATCGTCGGCCTGACGCCGTTTTGGACGTTGCAAAACATCCTTCTCCTGCTGCTGGCGGTCCTGACGAAAGTCAACCTGGCGTCGGTCTTTTTTTCAATGTTTGCCTTCGGCGCCGCGGCCTTTCTCCTCGACCCGTTTTTCCACAACCTCGGTTTCGTCGTTCTGGCGCGGTTGGATGCCCTCTATCCGACCTGGACAGCGCTTTTCAATCTGCCGCTGGCACCGTTTACGCGGTTCAACAACACGGTGGTGATGGGAAGCCTGCTGACGGCCATCGTGCTCGCGTTTCCGGTTTACCGGGGGGCCAGGAGCGGAATCATCGCCTATCGCGAGCGCTTTGCGGCCCGTCTGGAGAACTCAAAGATTGTCAAGGCCATCAAGAGCAGCTTCCTGTTTAAATGGTACGTAAAAGTCAGAGACCTGGAGTGGTAGACGATGCGACCTAAAGGCGTACTTCTCTTGCTGGTCGTGGTGGCACTGGTCGCGGCCGGCTTCTATTTCTTCAGCGATGGCCTGGTCGAGCGCAGCGTCGAAGATGCCGGCTCCGGAGCGCTCGGCGCCCGGGTTGAAATCGATGATCTCGACCTGAACCTGACCAGTCTGGCCATTTCCATGGCCCGGTTGCAGGTCGCCAACCCGAACGATACCTGGAAAAATCTTTTCGAAACCGGGCGGCTGGCTTTCAACGTAGACGCGGCTCAGCTCTTGCGCAAGAAACTTGTGGTCGAGGAAGTGACCATTGCCGATGTGCGCGTCGGCACCCGCCGGACTACGGACGGCAAAATTGAACGGACTACCGGCGACTCGGAATCGGGCTGGTTTGCGGACGCAAAGGCGGGCCTGAAACGGCGTGTGGCCGACGCGCCCGTGCTGCACCTTGGCATTCTCAAACAGAAAATCAATGTGGACAGCCTGGTCGCAGCTTTCGACCTGCAGGCGCCGGGAAAAATCGATTCCGCGCGCGCGGATGCCGCAGCCACTTTCGCGAAATGGGAGACCACCCTCTCCGAGTTTGACGTTCAAAAAGATCTGGATACGGTGGCGGCACAGGTTGAGGAGCTCAAAAGCGCGGACACTTCGAATCTGAAGGACGCCCTTTCCGCAGCGGAAAAGGCCAAGAAGATTTTATCCACGCTCGACCGGCTGAAAAAGGCAGTGGCCGCGAAGAAAAAGGCTGCCACTGCCGATTTTAATCGGCTCGGAGGCATCGTGTCGCAGGCGGACAACTGGCTCGCGGAAGATTTCAACGCGGTCAGCGCCAAGGCGCGCCTCGGCGATTTCAATGCGCAGAACGTCGGCAAAATGCTGTTTGGAGACGCTGTGGTGCAACCGCTTCTGCAGGCGTTGTCCTATATAGATCTCGCGCGCCGCTACATGCCGGTGGTGCAAAAGCTTCAGTCGACCGGCAAGGTGGAAAAACCGCCGCGCTTTCAGGGACAGGATATCGACTTCCCGCTGCTCGACAACCGGCCGAAATTTCTGCTCGAAAATATTCTGCTCAGCGCCGCCGGCAACCAGCAGGACACGCGCAAGGCGCTTCGCATCAGCGGCCAGGTGCACGGCTTGACCTCGCAACCGCGCGTCTACGGCCAGCCGACGACTTTCGAGCTTACCGCGGACGCGCCCGGCTCCAACGCCTACCATCTTAGCGGCGAATTGGACCATACGGCCGACATCGCCAGCGATCGCTTTCAAATCAAGGCGACCGGCGTGCGCGTCGGAAACATTTCGTTGCCCGAGAAACCATATTTACCGGGCGCCATCGTAGCGAACCAGGCCGACGTGCGGGCGGCGGTCTCTGTGATTGGCGACTCGCTCTCCATCAGCCTCAGTTTTGCGGCCAGCCCGGTGACCTTCGAGTTTGCCGGCGCCGTGGGCACGGACCCGATCTCGAGGGTGACGCGGAGTGTTTTCTCCTCCGTCAGCAAACTGACGCTGGCCGCAAATATTGCCGGCCCTGTCGGCGCCCCCCGTCTGAGCATTCATTCGAATATCGACGATATTCTTGCGAAGCGCATCAAGGGCCTGATCGGCGAATCGGCGAGAGTGGCACGGGACCAGATCAGACAGCGACTCGAGGCGGAGGTTTTGCCCCGAAAGCGCGAGGCGCTCGCCTTTGTGAACGAAAACAAAGCGCGCCTCGTCGGCAAGCTCGATGGTCTCAAAGCGCAAATCGACAAATACACGCAGGTCGTCGAGGAGAAAAAACGCGCCGTGACCGCGCGCGCAGAGAAGGAAAAGAATAAGGGGTTGAAAACCGCAGGCGACAAATTGAAAGGTCTGTTTAAAAAGAAGAAAAATTAATTCGCTTGTTTTGCGGAATTTTTGTCCTATATTTTAGTAGTGAACCTATGAGACCTGGCTGCAATTACAGAGGATAATGCGATGACAAGACGGATTTTGAGCATATTGGCTGCCACGCTGGTTCTGTCGCTGCCGCTGGCGGCTGAGGCTCAGTGGTCGGTGAGCCCGCACATTGTGGTGTCGGTTCCGGAGCAGAAGTTTGCCAACGTCGGCAAGACCGGCGGCGGCTTTGGCATTAAATTCGAGCACTACTCCAACGTCTCGCGCAGAGGCTTCGGGCTCCGCGGCGATTTCGCCTTCCTTTCTTTTGGCAGAAAGACCAGTGTCATCGTGGACCAGTTTGGCTTTCCCGTGCCCATCGAGTCGCGCAACGAGGGCTTTCGTCTCACCGGCGGGCCTATGTACAGTGTCGGTGGCCGCAGCCTCAAGGCTTACGTCGCAGCGACCGGCGGCGTCTACTTCTTCCGCACCAATATCACCGCGACGCTTTCCAGCTTCAACGGCACACAATTTTTTCAGGATTCGCAGGGCAACAACTGGTCGCTTGGATGGAATGTCGGCGGCGGCTTGCAGTACGACATCGGTCTCGGGCCGTGGCTGGATGTTTCCTTCGAATACCAGACCATGTACAACCTTCCGGCAGCCAAAGAGGACGCCGATGTCACGGCCTCGGTGCCGGACATCACCGCGCACGAATTTACCATCAAATTCGGCGTTATCTTCTTTCTCGGCAGGTAGCCGGCCTCAGCGGTAAAAGCGAATCGCGTCGCGGCCGATCAGGGCGGTGATCTTCGCCAGCGCTTCGTCAGCCAGCGCCGCAACGGGTCGCGGGTTTCTCGGCGCATCGAGAAGCGGCCGCTTGTCTTCGGGCAGGTCGTAAATACTTCCTGAGTAAGCCACCCAATGCGCGGCCGAACGGATCTCTTCACTGTAGCTCTGCCGGTCCAGGATGGCGCCGGTGGCCACCTCCAAAATCTTTGCATCGACCCGCACGCGCACCTGGCGTTTGCGCGTGTATTCGCGAAAATAGATGGTTTGCGTTTCCTCGATTTTCGTGCCGGCGGAATCTCTGACGGACACGACTTTTTCGTAGCGGTTTTCCTTCATTTTCTCCGGCGTATCCTGTACCTCTATGTCGCGCACCTCTCCCCAGACGACGGAATGCAACCCCTGCTCTTCCGCGAGATCGAGTAATTCGGATTCGTTCGCGCTGTCGTACCTGCTGAGACGACTGCGGCTCAGCAGGGAGACCGTTTCCGGGTGGGAGAGGAAATCGACAAACTGGAGATTCGCCTGCATCATTCGATTCAGAATGTCGCTGGCGATCCGGGAACCGTCGATATCGAGGCTCGTCCGGTTGATGAACGGAAACACGGCGACGTAGCGCACCGCTTTCTCGTAGGCGCGGTCGGCCCAGATCTGCGCTTCCTTCAGTTCCGGTTTCAGTTCTTCGGTCTTTTCAAAATGCGCCAGCGCCTTGCGAAACCGGCCTTCGTCGTAAAGCTGCCGGCCGAGTCGGAAATGCGCTTCGGCCATTTTCTCTTTGGCCTGCCGGTGCCCGGGTGCCACGTCCAGGATCTTGCTGAAGGCTTTCAGCGCCGCGGCGTATTTGCCCGCCTGCATGCGGAGGTTGCCGGAATTGAGAAGCGCCTGAATCGCCTTGTCGAGCGAACCGTTGAAATTATCAACGAAGCGGGTCGCCAGCAGATACTCGCTGGCGGCCTTACCCCAGCTTTTGGCGTCGAAAAGACGCTCGGCATTTTCGTAATGG
>CAZTNL010000345.1:0-4179 GCA_964614885.1 uncultured Calditrichaceae bacterium
GAACATTCTGGAGAGCGATTCGACACAGGCGGGCCTGGCCGAAATGCTTCAGCTCGATATGACCTTTGGCGGCTCGTTCCGGCAAACCGTGGGGTTTTTTCAGCGGCTCGACACATGGCGGGAAACGCTGCTTGTACACGACTTTGATGTCGCCACAAACGAAGAGACGCCGGGAGGTCTGGAGGGCCGGATCAAGTTCAGTATACGGGTTAATGAGCGATAGGGCAGGATGAAGAAGATCGTACAGCTTGCAGCAGCTCTGCTCGTGGTGCTCACGGGCATTGTAGCGCTGTTCAAACACGAACTGAACCAGATAAAGAGTTTCCAGGCGGCAAAATCGCTGCTTCTTACTGACGATAGCAACGAGATCGACGATTTCTATCTGAGCATTTTCAAGAGAGCCCGGAATATAAGCGTCGAGTCTGTGGGGCGAAAACCGCGCGTGGGGAATCGCGACCCGTTCGCTATGCCCACACCGGTTGTCCGAACGGCCACGACGCGAAAACCGCAAAAGGCGCGCCTGCGGCTGGGAGGCGTCCTGTGGGATGAAGCGTCGCCGTCGGCGGTAATCAACGAAAAAATCGTGCATGTCGGCAACCGTGTTGCCGGCTACCGGGTAGTGCGCATCACAAGAGACAAAGTGCTGCTGAACGCTGGCCGGGAACACCGGGTGCTGCAAATTCCCAGGCTGGGCTATTGATGACAGAGGATTGTTAGATGACAGACAGACGCAAAAGGAAACTGTCATATCCATGTCTGCTCCTGGTCGGGTTCGGACTTTCAGTGGCACTGGGCGCGCTGCGGCAGCCTTTGTACGCTCAGCCGGCAGCGACCGTGCAGAGCACGGAAACCATCGAATTGAATCTGACCGGCGTGTCGCTCAAGAACACCCTGCAACTGCTGGTCACCAAGATGGGCAAGAATCTCCTGCTCGATCCGAAGGTCGTCGAGAGAAAGCTGAACATGCGCTTCTCGGATATCACACCGGCCGATGCGCTCAACGCGATTCTGCAGTCGTCAAATCTGGGCTACCGGGAAATGGAGGGCAATGTGCTCTACATTGCCGACATCGATAAAATAGGGCGGCAGACCATGGTGCGGAACATCGCCTGCCAATATGCCAAGGCCGAAGATCTGCAGGCCATCCTGACGAATATGGTGGCGACCAAGTCTGGAGCGGTGATGGCCGACAAGCGGACGAATACGCTGATTATCAAGGAAAGACCGGATGTGGTCGCCAGGATGGAGCATTTGGTCGGTGAGCTCGACCGGCCGATACAGCAAGTCTATATTCAGGCGGAAATTGTCGAGGTGTCTTCGACCAATTCGAACGAACTGGGCATGGAATGGCTGTGGAAAACGGCCAATGTTCGTTCGCTGAAAGGACATGTGGGCACCAATTTTGACCTGCAAACCGATGTGACCGATCAAGGTGTCAGTACGGGCGGCAGCACTACTACGACCACCGAAGCCGGTCCACATGACGGGCAACCGTTTCCCACAGGTACCGGCCTGGGAGTCGGCATTCTGAACACGGACCTCGAGGCTGTGCTGCATGCCCTTCAGGAAAACAACAACGTTAATCTGCTATCGCGGCCAAGGGTCGTCACCATTGATAATCACCAATCGGTTATCGAAGTCGGTGACCAGATTCCGTACAAGCAACTCAACGAATTCGGGGTAACTTCGTTCGAATTCAAGGATGCTACGGTACAGCTGCTGGTGACGCCGCATATCATAAACTCCGGCGATATCCTGCTGGAAGTGGCGCCCAAGGCCGATTTTCAGAACGGCTTTACCCCGGACGGGACTCCGATTATTTCCACCCGCAAAGCCTCGACCACGGTCAAGGTCCGAAACGGCCAGACCATCGTTATCGGCGGCCTGATCCGCGACTCCGTGATCCAAAAAAAATCGAAGGTGCCGATACTGGGTGATATCCCACTACTGGGCCTGTTGTTCAAAAATGAAAAAACCTCGAAGGCCAAGACCGAGCTCATTGTCTTCATCCGGCCGGTTATCCTTGAGGACCAGGACGACGATAAGATATTTAGGAAGGATTTTGACTTGAAGAACGATTTACAGCAACGCCTTGATGGAAAGAGGAGTTCCGAATGAGTGACCAACAACCGATTCAACTATTGGTTGCAGACGACGACCGCGACATCCTGGGCTATTTTCGCGCCATCATCCGCGACCCGAAATACCAACTGCACCTGGTCGAAAACGGCGCACAGGCGTTGCAGGTCTGCGGTAAGCAGAAAATCGACCTGGCTTTCATCGATGTCAACATGCCCGGAATGGATGGGATTGAAACGCTGGTCAAGTGGAAAGCCGCGCAGCCGGCCACCCAGATTGTGATCATCTCCTCTTACAGTGATGGCAATCTGGTGCGGGAGGCGATCCAAAAGGGCGCCTATACGTACCTGTTCAAGCCACTGAACAAACGCGACGTTTTTGCGGTGATGCTGAAAAGTCTGAAAGAGGCAGGCATCGATCCGGAAGTCGCACTTAACGGTTGAGCGGACCAGGCCTTAGAGCGTTTCTGGCATGAAGCGCAAAACGGACATTTGCCTGCTCCTGGAGGGAGCCTACCCCTACGTATCCGGAGGTGTTTCAAGTTGGGTCCACGGGCTGGTTTCGTCTCTGGCAGAGTTTACGTTTTCGCTGGCGGTTATTCTGCCGGACGACTCCTTCTCGTTCGAGCAGAAGTACGACATGCCTGCCAACGTCCGCGACATCCGGCACATTTTCCTGCACGAGCACAAGCTGCCTTCCGGGCACGCCGGCAAACTCCCGGAAGGAGCCTGGCAGGAAGTTGCGCAGTTTCATACCTGTCCGGTCGGCGCCCTGAAGTGGAATGCGCTGCATTCGGTTTACCGCAATTTCTTCAATTCCATGACCCGGGGATTCTCTCCGGACGCTGTTATGAATGCGAAGGAAGCGTGGGACATTCTGAAGAATCTCTATCTGAAAAACGCTTCGGAAGCGTCGTTCATAGATTACTTCTGGACGTTTCGGTTTATGCACATGCCGATTTTCAAGGTCTTAACTTCCGAGCTGCCCGAGGCCTCGGTGTATCATACAGTCTCTACCGGCTACGCCGGCCTGCTTGCCGCGGTGGCCAAGATGAAAACCGGGCGGCCAGTCATTCTTACCGAGCACGGCATTTACACGCGGGAACGCCGCTTTGAAGTCAGCCGCGCCGACTGGATCTACGAGGCCCAGGACCGCCGCATGAAAGTGCAGCGCTCACAGAGCCGCTTCAAGGCGTTGTGGAACAAGATGTTCGGCACTCTCAGCAAGATCTGCTACGAAAACGCCGATGCGATCATTACCCTGTTCGAAGGCAACCAGATGTACCAGCTCCAGGACGGCGCCCCGGCAAGCAAAGTCCGGATCGTCCCGAACGGTATCGATATCGAAGCCTTCAGCCAAATCAAACGGGAGGAGAAAGCGGATCCGGAGCAGCTCGTGCTCGGGTTTATGGGACGTGTCGTGTCGATCAAAGACGTGAAGACATTCATTCGCGCCTGCAAGGCGGTGGCCGAAAGCATTCACAATCTTAAAGTCTACATCATGGGGCCGACGGACGAGGAACCCGGCTACTATCAGGAGTGTGTGAAGCTCGTGCAGTTTCTCGGTCTGAAAAATATGGTCGAATTTACCGGCAAGGTCGATGTAAAGAGCTACTATGCGAAAATAGACATTTTGGCCCTCACCAGCATAAGTGAGGCGCAGCCCCTGGTGATTCTGGAGGCCAACTGTTTGGGCTTGCCGGTGGTCGCCACCGATGTGGGCGCCTGCCGCGAACTCCTCTACGGCCGTACCAACGAGGACATCGCCCTCGGCCGCAGCGGCCTCATCGCCGGCATCACCGACTCAGAGGACATCGCCAAATCCATCGTCAGAATTTGGCGCTCCCCGAAAATGCGGGCCGAAATGGGCGAAGCCGGCCGGCAAAGAGTGGCCCGCTTTTACAATCGAACCGACCTTCACAACGACTACCGACAACTGTACGAACAATACATGGAAGACGACGTCTCATGGCCGGCATAGGGTTCAAGCTTCGAAAAATTTTCGAGAAGGACACCTACCTGGACAATCTGCGGGGCATCATTTTTTCCGCCTCGATTGCCGGCGGCGCCATCTTTTTCTCCATCCTGTGCCTGTTTCTGC
>CAZTNL010000346.1:0-4176 GCA_964614885.1 uncultured Calditrichaceae bacterium
ATAAATTTAGCATAAGTCTCAACAAATTAACTTATTACGTGTCCTTGCGTTCAAAATGATTAAGCGGGCTAAACATTCACCGCATCTTGTACAAAACAGAACCGTTCATGCCAGCGAAGATAGGTCGATTCCCAGCACGCCACGTGCTGGTCGATCAGCCGGTTGTGCCTGACATGCTTATGAGCGCCGGCTGCCATCGCCAATCTCAGCGAGGGATCGTGTACAAGCTCTTTCAGATGTCCTGCAAATTCTGAGGTGTCGCGGTAACAATAACCGGTCTTTCCGTGCGCGACGCTGTTGCCATAAACGAGTTCTGCGGCCAGAACAGCGGCGCCGCAGGAGGCGGATTCCAGAAATTTGATATCCGACTTGCTCTGGTTGAATGGCAAAGGCGCCAGAGGCAGAAGAGAAATATCGCACCGGCGCAGAACGTCCAGGTAGTCCGGTCTCGGCATGATCGGGAAAAATCGTTTATGGCTGCCTTGCACGGTATCATAGATATCCCGATCTCCCAAAATCCATGTCTCGGTGGCCGCGCCCTCGCGTTCAAGCTCGGCGATAGTTGCATTGAACACGCCTGACATCGAAGCCCAGTCCACGGCATGGTCTTCCCCGGCCGCGTAGCCAATGATGACCGGGCCTGACGACGGCTTTCCGCAAAAGTCCGGCACGGTGTCCAGCTGGTTTTCGAGCACGACGACTTCACTGTGATGCCGGTCAAGAATGCTTTTCAGGCTGGCCGTGCTGCATTGAACCGCATCGGCAGCTGCAATCGTTTCCAGCAAACGGCCGACATACCCGGAAGGTGCCTGGCGCGCGAAACGAGACTCCGGCGGCAAATGGAAGAGATCGTCATCGAGATCGAGCACCAACGCTTTGCCGCGTGCCTTCAGCCCGTTCGCAACGGCACGCAGAGTCGGCGACATGGGCAGACGCTGCACGATGAGGATGTCGGCATTGCTGAAAACCTCAACCAGCATCTCACGCGAAAAACGGGAAAAGAAAGTGGTGAGCACGCGACCACGGCGGTTGAGTGCCGCGCCGGGAAACCGCATCCGGTACGGCGCGCAGGCCCGATTGCTTCCGAACTGGTAAATCCGGACCGGCCGCACCTTTACGCCTCAGGATGCGAACGCAGGGGACGGCTGCAGGAGACCCTCGCGGCTCTGAAGGTGCCCGGAGTCGAGAGAGGCGGCTCGACGCGCGTGTCTGCGGGCAAGCCCATAGTTTCCCTGCTTGTCGGCGAGCAGAGCCAGCAGGTGGTGGGTCTGTGCCGAATCAGGCACGAGCCGGCAGAGGCGCTGCAAACTGATCTCAGCCTCAAAATACTCACCGATCTCCAGAGCGGATCGGGCAAAATTGATGCGCGCGTCGACATAGTCCGGCTCTGCCCGCAGGCAGTCCCTCAACGTTCTGAACGCTGCACGGTGCCGGGCCTGTGCCTGCAAAATCACCGCCTTCAGATTGACCGTAGTCGCCAGGAGAGGTTCGACCTCCAAAGCGCGCTCCACGGTGGTCTGCGCGCCCTCGATGTCCTGTGAGATAAGTTGTACGCGTGCGAGCAGCTGCAGCGATCTTACGGACAACGGGTTCAACTGCAACGCCAGTTCCAGTTGCCGCACGGCCTGCTCATATTTGCCTGCCCGCGACAGCCCCCACGCGTAGAAATAGTGCAACTGATAGTTACGAAAACTTCCTCGGATGGCATGTTGTAACGCGGACAGTGTGCGGTTCACGTCGCTGGTCGTCAGCGCATCGTTCACCACAGTCACTGCGCTCTCGTCCGGAAGCTGAAGTTTCACGCTCGTCGATGCAGCTTTCGCCTGGTGGGCCGGCAGGACCTTCTCGTATTCGCACAGCAGCGATTGCCAGTACGACGCTTGCGCTTTATACCGGGAATGCGCCCACTCCCAGGCAGCCGCGGCAATTGTCTTACGCGCCTTGGGGTCTGCCTTGAACGCCCGCAGCCAGTCGATCATTTCTCCTGCGTCGCCGAAAAGCGGCAAGTTTGGCAGCGACCTGGCTGCTTCCAGGTAGGGTCCATAACGACTGCAAAGCGGCGTCACGCCGCGCGATGCGTACTCCAGCAGCTTGACATTCGAGCGGCAGGCATTAAACTCTCCGGGGATGAGCGGCGCCAGGCCGACGTCGATCTCGTCGAGGAAAGACAGGTAGGCTTGCAGACTTCCAGGAGCCCGCAACTGCACCTTCTCAGAAGGCAGGTTCCGGAAGAGTCGCTGAATCCGCGCGGAACCTTGAATCACCAACTTGACGTCTTTCGTGGATCGCAGCCAGGCAGAAAGCGGTCCGGCAATGGCCTCGATATCAGCAAAATGCCGGTCAGACCCTCCCCAGCCGATTCGCAGGACTTTGCCGTGACCTCGCTCCGGACAGCCGAAATGTTGCTCCTGCACGACGTTTGGCAAAAGGATACAGTTGGTATTGATCGGCTCAGCGAGCGCCGCAAGACGAGAGTTATTGACCTGCACGGCCTCGCAGCGCCGAATCAACTCTTTGATAACCAGATGATACTCCGGCGGTCCGGATTGCAGCGCCTCGGGCAAGTGCTCATTTGAGGCAAGAAAGTTATCAGCGAGTTCGTAAACAGTAGGCCTTCCGGCCTTTTGCCTTTCCCGAATAACAGGCAGCAAATCCGGGTCGGACATGTGGTGCAAAATCAGGAGAGGCGCTGCCACCAGAGTCTCAATATGACCGATGCTGACGAGATCCCGGTTTGCCACTTCGACACCTTGAAGCCCATTAAGCCCCCGGGCCGGCTGGGCCACGCGGTAAACAAAATCCCCGGTTGACGTATTCTGCCCCGAATATAACTGAAGAATGTGCATCACAACATTCGTCTCATCTTAGAAATCATTTTTCGCCCGATCCCGAAACGTGACCGTCCGCTCCGGAGGTCATTTGCAACCGTTTCCGGCTACACACATTTCAAGTTAAAAAATCGGCATTTTTACAATAAGCCTGAAGGTTATGAACCCGCTGCAACAAACACTGTCGGTCCTTTTCAACACCGCTGCCAGCCTTCCTGTGTTTGTCCGGCTAGACGACGTCCTTGCCGATAAATATTTTCCTTTGGCCAAGACACGCCCTGACCTTTTCCATGTCTGCATCGGCGAACACAGTCTTGCTGAAATTGGCGTAGACGAGATTGACGCAGTATTCCAGATTCTGAATGTTGGACAGAATCGCACGGGAAAAATCCGTATCGCGCACTCTCGACAGCTTGAAGTTGGCCCCTTCGACCGTTGCGCCATTGAGCTTCGCCCCTATCAGGTTGGCGCTCTCCAGATTGACGCCGGTCAGATTTGCTGACTCGAGCCGGGCATTGAACAACTTTGCTTTGGACAAATCGGAGTTTTCGATGTTTGCATAGCGCAGGCTCGCCTTCTGGAAATTGGTCTTCTTTAAATTCGCGTTCCTGAGGCTGGCTTCATCCAGCCGGGCGCTGCGAAACGCTGCCGCCTCCAGGTTGATATCGTCGAGGTTGCCTCCGGTCAGATTCGCATCCCAAAAGTTGGCGCCGCATGCCTGAGCCGACCGCATCCTGGCCTGCGTCAGGTCCGAGAACGAAAAGTCCGCATCCTGCAGCAAAGCGTACTGAAAACTGGCGCCATCGGCGATGATGTTGTCGAACACGCCATCTCTGGCATCGGCATAGTTGAGCGTGGCGGCGCTTAGGCAGGCATAACGAAAATTGGTCCGGACCAGGTTGGTGTTATTCAAATTAGCGCGGGTAAGGTCTGCAAATCGTAAGTTGGCCCCTTCGAGATTTGCTTCCCAAAAGTTAGCGTGGGGAAAATGTCCTCTGAAGAGATTGGCGCCGGCCAGCTTCGCTCCTTTGAAGTCGGCATACTCGGCTCTCAGGAACGGCAAGTAGGCACCGCTGGCATTCAGGAAGCGAAAATCTCCGGCGTCGAAGATAATCGGCTCGTCCCACAACCGCATTCGTTGCAGATAGGCGTTCAGCTGTCTGAATTTCGAGCTTCGGCTGAGGTCGTAGGCCTCTGTAAGCCTTACGCCGGCGAAATCTCTTTCTCCTTCCAGAAGCTTGTCGACGAGCTCATCGCCGTGCATTTCGGTGAGTCTGGCCATTATCGCTCACGCAATTGGTAGATAGATCAAACCAAACATTGGAAAAGACCCCATGTAATTGATTCG
>CAZTNL010000347.1:0-4176 GCA_964614885.1 uncultured Calditrichaceae bacterium
TGCCGGAGAAAGACAGGTTGCCGTTCGCCTTCACGGTAAAATAGCTCCGCGCCACGCCGGAATTGGAGTCCGGGTCCGTGGCAACCAGGTCGAAATAGTATTCGCCCGGAACCGCCGGCACATCGATGGTGATTTCGAGCGACTGCGTATCAATTCCAAGAGGAACCGGATTGAGGGTGTCATCCGAGCGCCAGCGCGCACTCACAGCATTGCCGTCCGGATCGTTGGCGGCAAAACTAAGCCGCATCTGGTTGCCACCGGCCAGGCTGAAAAAGATCACCGGCTTCGGCGCATGGTCAACAAAGTACGTAATCGCAAGGCTGTCGCTCTGCAAGACCTCCAGCGTATCCGTGACCTGGGCCCGAATCATGTTCAATCCATCGTCGAGCGGCGTTTGCCACGAGAAGCGGCCATCGGCGCCTGCGGTTACCAGCGCGGGAGTTCCGCCATTCAAACTCAGACTGACCGTCAGACTTGCTGCGCCGACTTCGCCGGTTACAGTCTTTGTCGGATGCAGGTACCGGTCATCGGGGCGCGTCAGGAATGCACGAAACCAGGAGGCCCGACCACGACGAATGTCGTGCTGTCCGCCATGACGCTGCCGCCTTTGCTGGCAACGAAAAGCCGCAGGGTATGCGAACCGAGAGACAGGGGTTGCGGTGGCACGAAAGCAAGCTGGCCGGTTTGAGAGTCGTAACTCTCGCCCAGACCGCTGTACGCCGCCTGGTCAATTTCAACGCGAATGGAGGCCGTATCGACCGTTGAACCGACCGCAGGAAAAATGTAGGCCGAAATATCCGGCTGCTGCGACGTCACTTCCCCGCTCACCGCGTTGGGGAGCAGATAATGGATGGTCGGATCGTTAATGAACAGGTAAGAATTGTTAAAGTCCAGTTGGTTGCGCCGCGGGTTGAGCGGATCTGAGAGCCACCCGGAAGGGGAACCGTTCACGTTAAATTTGTATTGATAGGCTCCCGGAATACTCTTGCCTGGATTGGGCAATGGCGCAGGACCACCGACACGAAGTCTCACCGTTTTCGACCAGACCCCACCAGCATCCTTGCTCATAGCAAATCTGGAATTGAAAATCCGGCCCCCAATATTCTCGCCCCACCCGTTGAATTCGCCCGGCAGGTAAACGACGGCAGGGCTACCGCTGGATTTGTAGAAAAAAGTCACGTCCACACTGTCCGCGAGCTGGGCGAATGCGCCGCTCGTGGCCGTCAACAGCACTGCTGCAATGACGAGTTTCATTCGAAGTTGTTGAGCGTCTGCAAACATTTTACCTCTAAACGACTTGGATTCATTATTCGAAAGGGCTGCGTATGTTTTATCGCATCCTTTCCAGCACTGCGCCCAGAAAGCGGAGCAGCCGGTCAAACGGCAGAATGGCCGGCGCAGCGGCCCGGCCGGGAAAATGTCTCTTGAACACTGCCATGTTCGTATGTCTCAGCGTCAAAGTGTCCAGCACAGCGCGCCGAATCTCAATCCGCGCCTTCGCGGCCCGCTCCGCAAGATGCCGGTCCAGAACGCCGAACGCGGATTCGGAAGACGGCCCGCCGTCAGGCGCCCCGGATTTCTGGCCCGACTGCACGATCCGCAGGCGCTCCTGGTCAGCGAGAAAACTGTCCAGCCACATCTGCGTCTCATCCCGAACGTAATCCGTCTCCTGAAGCCCCCGGCGGCGGGCTTCCTGCGCCAGGTACTCCTGTTCCATCATCACGACCGCCTGATTGCGGAGACTTGCCCGGAAGAGCCCTTTCGTCGAGTAATTGAGCGGATACGGCCCGAACCGGAGATTGAACAGAAAATCGCCGACCGTCCAGGTGGAACCATCATCGAATGACACCAGGGTATCGGCGAGATGGTCTGCCAGGCCGAGCCTCGCCTGCTCGTACTCGCCATCCGCCATCTGCCGCGGGCGCAACTCCGGAGCCTCAGTGCCGGAGGTCGGCGAAATCGCGAAGGCGGCCTCCAGTTCTTCGGCAAGAAAGCGCAGTTTCTCTGCCGGAACCTGCGTGCGCTTTCCGGCCATGAGGGACTTGAAAAAGCGGTTGTACACCCTGCGCTTCTTCCGCTCCATCAGCTGCCCTTCCACTCGTTCCTGCAAAGCGGCGGTTGCCGCACCCGGCGGAACCGGCTGCCGCTGTTCCGCAGCGAGATGAAAGACATAGTAATAGCCGTTGAACTCAACCGGCTCAGATGTTTCGCCCGGCCGCAATGCCCAGAGAACATCCTCAACAACGGGTTCGGCCTGTCCCCAGGTAAGCGAATAGGACGCGGATGCTCGCTTCGCTTCATCAAATTGGGCTGGAGTGCTCATACGCCTGCGCGCCGAGTCCGCCGCTGTCTTCCTCTGAAATACCCACTCGTTCACTTCCAGCTTGCGCGTCGCGCTTTGCATGGCGGCTTGAACTTCTTTCCGCCTGAGTTCAATCGGCGAAAAGAGTTCCTGCATTAACACTTCGAGCAACGCTTCCTTTTGAAACTCGTGCGCAAGCGCAACAAACCGCGGCGCACGGTCGATGCCTGACGCCCGTGCCTCGCCGGCGAGCAATTTCTCCCCAATCAATGAGGCCATGACAAGCTTCTTCGTATCAGCGTTGTCCTCAGGAAACCTGGAAAAATATGGCGTCAGCGCAAAGCGCGTTTTCAGTTCCGCGACCGAAATCTCCTGCTGGTCGACCCGGGCAACGATCGGCGGCTCATCCTTGCGTCCACAGGACATGATCAGCGCAGGAACCAGAAACAGCGATAACCAAATTGTGTTGCGCACGCTCATCACTTGTCCTTAATTTGCTTCCAAAGACGGGCGACGCCCGGGTGTTTCGGGTAGGCAGCCATCAGGGTCTGGCAGAGAGTGCGCGCCTGCTGGAAGTCCCCCATGCGGGCGAGGGCCACGGTCGTATTGAACATCGCCTCCGGATCATTCGCGTTCATTTTCAACGCACGTCGCAAGTAAGGCAGACCCATCTCCGCTTTCCCGGAATTCACATAGATCGAGCCGATCCACTTGTCGGCGATGGAGGACTCCTCGATTCGCAACGATTCTTGAAAGATGTCCAGTGCCGCCGCGAAATCCTGCTGTTCCAGATAAACAAGTCCAAGACGCAAATAGGGCGAGACATTGTAAGGAGTGCCGCGGACAAGCGCCCGGTATTCAGCCGCGGCCCGCGCCAGATCCCTGGTCCTTGTGTAGTAATCGGCAAGCTCTACGTGCGCCTTCTCCCAGCTCACTTTATCCCGGAACAGATCGTATGCGACCTCCTGCATCTTGTTCTGCGGCTTGTAGCTTTCAGCAACATGCGGGTCGAACGTCTGCCGGAAAGGCCACCCCGCCATCAAGACCTCCTGCTTCAGCCTGGCCGACTCGAAATCCACCGGAGTTGCGGCCAGCTCATTCCAGTACTCTGCGTCGCTCTTCACAGCCGTAGAATCCCAGCTCTGCACCCAAAAGTGCTGCGACCGCATTCGGTCGAAAAAGGCGCGCGCCATGAGGAAATACCCTCTGGCGTTTGGGTGTAGATGTTCGAGAATCAGGTTGTTGCCAATCAGGGAGTCCGCTGAGGCGGCTTCGAAATAGGCCTTCATGTCGAGAAAGGACGCGCCGGTCTCATCGGCGACCTCTGCAAGAGTTTGGTTGAAGTCCTCGCTCGCGCGAAAACGCAGCGCATCGAGGTCCTTGGCGCGGTAAAAAGTGGCATACGCCGCCGGCCGTTCTCCCAGCGCCAGCAGGCACTGCGCGAGCCGGTATTGCAGAATAGCCACGCCCGCATCTATCTCCTCCGCCTGCCGGTATGCGACGAGCGCGCCCCGGAAGTTCTGCTGCGTTCGCAAAGCGTCTCCCTTTGCGAACGCGGCTTTCCAGGCATCCGTCGGAACCCCGCCGGTATAAACCGATTCGAACGGCGCCTGGTCGCGGATGTTGCTGACCAGATTGCTCAGAACGACGGGCACATGACGCTTCCGGGCAATTCGGACGATGTCGCGCAAATTGTCCCGGAAAATCCTTTCAGCTATCTTGTAATCGTGGCTCCGGTAGGGTACCTGCTTTCTCCCGACCATCCTTTCCATCAGAGTCGCGTTGCGCGGCACGGCCTTGTCGCCGCCGAGCATGACCTTCAGCTTCACCCACCCGATGAAAGTTCGGAAAAGGTAAAACACCTTCGAATGCTG
>CAZTNL010000348.1:0-4175 GCA_964614885.1 uncultured Calditrichaceae bacterium
ACCTGCCCCCAATGCATGACGTACTGCTCGGCGATGTTTTTGGTCAGCGCATACGGGTACATCGGTCGAACCGGCGCAGATTCCGTCGTCGGAAACGCGTCTGGAATACCGTAGCATGAAGATGAGGCCGCGTACACAAAGCGCTTGACGCCGGCCGTATGGGCGGCCTGCAAAACGGAAACCGTGCCATCCACGTTGGCCCGGTGATATTTCATCGGCTCCTGAATGGACGGCACAATGTCGGCCAGGGCCGCAAGATGAAAGACCCAGTCGATCCCTTCAAAAAGTGGGGCAATAACCTCGGCCTCCGCGACATCGACGCGCTCGATGCTCAGATTTGGATGCCCGGCCACGGAATTTAGATTCGACAGTCTGCCGGTCGCAAGATTGTCGAGAACGCAGACAGAATGGCCGTCGGCAAGGAGTTTTTCGACGAGGTGGCTGCCGATAAAACCGGCGCCGCCGGTTACGATCGTTTTCATTTTCACCCGTTTGTTATGTCTGAAATTCAGGGGCTCAGCTTGGTCGGTTGCTTGTGGCGCGGCTCGATTCCAGCCTTGCCAGAATCAGCGGCAGAGTGCGCAGCGACTGTACGCTCTCCTCATCTAAAGCCAGCCCGTATTCGGTTTCGAGGGCGAGCAACATGGTGATGTGTCCAAGCGAATCCCACGGCTTGAACTGGTTCAGGCTGGCGTCATCCGGAATGGCCTCGGCGTCAATGTTCCAGGCGCGGGCCATCAGCGTTTTCACTTCCTCAAGCATCAGCTTTTTGGTCTGCAATCAGATAGTTCGCCCTGACGCGATTGCGGGTCCGGCCTGGTGCCTTTTCCGGAGGCCACTGTGAACAAGGGTCGCAAATCGTGCCGGAGGAGGAGCAGCTTGTCGTCACGCATCCTCGGCGCCATGAAGTCATGGAAATCCTTCAATCCGAAAACTTTGACCCGACCCAGCCCCAACCGGCTTTCGTGGACATACCCGGCCGTCTCGAACTCGCGGCCAAAACGCTCGACATCTCCCCACTCGACACCGAGGTCGAGGCGTCTGGCGTACATCCTGTACGTGGCTTGCCGCACCTCGTCGTTCACCCGAATCCTGCCCGTGAACGGTTTCCAGAAACGATACGGCACCTGCAGCATCTCTTCCAACCAGTGCAAATGCGTCACTCCTTCAGCGTGACTGCAACCGAGCAGCACGTGACGGGCATCCTGTTCAACCAGCCAGTGAAACACGGACTCCCGGCCAAAAGAGGAGGAAGAGGTGATCCCGGCAATTTCCTGTGCCCGCTTGCCAACGGCCGCGACTGAATGATACGGCGGGTGCAGCGTCCGCACAGCATCCGGCCTCCGGCGAAACGCCTCGGTCAGCACGCCGCAGGTCGATTCGGTCGTCTCAGGGTCGAAGATTTCGCCGTGGCAAAAACCGAAGTTAAATACTGGCATCACAACGGTTCCGGCCGGGCCCACCACGTCGAGCAATGCCTCGATGGTCTCGTCGACGACGGTCTCCGAGTTGCCGAGAACGGCCATGAACGAAGCGACGTAAAGGATATCGCCCGCTTTAATTCCGGTCGCGGTCAGTGCGCGGCTGATCTCAGAGTATGTGACGTTGAGCGCCGGGATGATCCCTCTCCGTTTGCGCTGGTTTTCAGTCTATCAATTCGCGGACAGGCCGCGGCCATTTTCGGGTATCGAGGCCAAATTGAGCGAAGACCGCCAGGCACCAGCGGTCCAGGCCGAAACCGAGGCAGCAACTATGCAAAACTTCACCATCCCGGGACCGAATATTGAAGGCCTTGCTGAAAAAGTTCTCGTGATAGTTGACCGAGCTGATGGCCAGCAGTTCGTTTTTGTACGGCAGCAGCGCCTTGATCTCATGTTTCAAATTGAGGCTGAGCTGATAGATGCGCTTCTGCGATGTATCCACAAAAAACGGATCAGAGGCCGTTTCGATACAACCGGCCAGCTCAAACTTCTGTAGAAAATCCTTTTGCCCCGCCAGCAGCATATCGCGAAAGTCGAGCACGTTCGACTTCTCACCAATGGCAAAAATCTCCCGCATGCGAAACTCACGCAGTCGTTCGAGTCCGGTCGTCGCGCGACTCTCATAACGATGGCAAGAGCCTACCGCCGTGCCGGTTTTCAGCCCGTCGAAGCCATGCTCGCGGTCAGCCAGCGATTGCCAGAAATGATAGCAGATGTTCGGCGAAAGCACCAGGTCTGGCGAATCGAGCTGTTCGGAGGCTGCGCCGGAGCCCTCTTGCACGACCTGTCGAAAAGCGCGCAAGCTCGACAGATCCTCGTGCACATGCGACACCAGGTTGACATTTTGCGGATAGTTCTCAAGGTAGTGGCAACGCATGGCGCTGTCGAGGGACAGCATTCCGGGAAAAGCGAGCTCCTCGCTGCAGAGGCTGCCGGCGTACGCCAGAAAGGCACGGTCAAGACCGTTCATGAGTTTGAGGAACAAGCCGCTGTAGGCACTGCCGCCGGCAAAGAGTTCTCGTACGGCACCTGCTGTCTCCAGCTCAGGAAGCGGATCATTGCCGAACGGCACAGGAAGGTCAGTCTGATCGAAGCTGCGCTGAATCGGCGACCGGCTGATAGACTCGATGACATGCGCAGCCGCTTCCCGGATCCGGCTGCAAGTCGTTTCTGAAAGGCGCCGGCCGCCATATTCAATGTGAATCACGCTGTCGTCATGGTCGTCGTAACGGGCGGCCAAAATGTTGGGGTCCACCCAGTAGATATTCTTGATGACTTCCGGCTGATACGCCGCCTCGGCGGCAACAGGAATTTCGACTGCGACCTTCATCGGGCTACTCCGGCAGTCCGGCTCCAGTGGGTGAAAGTTGGGCAACACACTCGCCGCCTGCCGGGGTTTCCTGCTTGCCCGATTGGGGTTCGTCGACGACGCGCACGACCGTGTCGGTTGAGGTGGCGGTCAAGGTCATTTCTGAATCGACGAGCGCGCGAATTTCCGGGACCGTCAGAAACCGTTCATTGACGCCGCTGGTGTAGCTGAACCCGTATTCGCATTGACGCCCGGTGGCGCCGTTGCTTCGTCCCTGGTAACGTTCGAGGATCTTCGTATTCGGCATGATGACAAAATGATCGTCAAACTCGAGGGTTGCGACCGCATCGTTGATGGTAATCAACTCTTCGTGCAGCTTTTCTCCCGGCCGAATGCCCACGACTTCGATGCGACACTCCGGCGCCACGGCCTCGGCCACGTCGACGATGCGGTACGAAGGAATTCTGGGGACAAAGACCTCACCGCCCTGCATGTGCGCCAGATGGCACAACACGAAATCGGCCGCCTCCTGCAACGTGATGTTGAACCGTGTCATGCGCGGGTCGGTGACCGGCAAGACGCCCGTCGCGCGTTTTTTCATGAAAAAAGGAATGACGGAACCGCGGCTGCCCATGACATTGCCGTAACGCACCACGGAAAATCTGATGTTCTTCGCGCCTTTGTAGTTGTTTGCTGCAATAAAAAGCTTGTCTGAGGCCAGTTTGCTGGCGCCGTACATATTTATCGGCGCCACGGCCTTGTCTGTGCTCAACGCCACAACTTTCTGCACGTGCGCATCCATAGCCGCTTCAACCACGTTTTGTGCGCCCAGGATATTGGTCTTGATCGCTTCAAACGGGTTGTATTCAGCAGCAGGCACCTGCTTGAAGGCGGCGGCATGGACCACGATGTCGACCCCTTCCATGGCGCGGCGCAGACGCGCGAGGTCGCGTACATCTCCGATAAAATATCGCATGGGCAGGCGGCCGTCATCGGGCCAGACTTGCTGCATCTCGAACTGTTTCAATTCATCGCGGCTGTATACGATCACTTTTTGGGCATCGTAACGCGCGAGAATGGTCTCGATGAACTTCTTGCCGAACGAGCCCGTACCACCGGTTATGAGAATGACTTTGTTGTTTAGCATAGGATGATTTCGATCGCTTTAGATACAGCTCCGCCAATTAAGCCACATGACTTGTTCGGAAACGGATGAGGTGGGTAGTGATAATCTCGGCTATGCAAGCCAGGGGAGCGCCAATAAGGGGGCACTCCTTTGCCCACAACAAATATAGCGGCACGACATTACTATATTCTGCAGTATATGTCAATAAATTTAGCATAAGTCTCAACAAATTAACTTATTACGTGTCCTTGCGTTCAAA
>CAZTNL010000349.1:0-4158 GCA_964614885.1 uncultured Calditrichaceae bacterium
AAGTACCATTTGAGCCAGTCACTCGTTGGTGAGTATGTTTCGGCCTCCAGCGTTGCCAAAATCCCATATTTCCTTTCTCTGGCCGTGTCGGCGGCGTTGCTCCCCTCCGTGTCGAAGGCCTCGAAGGAAAACGACGAGAAGCGCGTACGCGACATCGTGCGCATTATTCTGCGCTACTGGCTGATGCTGCTGCTGGCAATGGTCGTTGTGGTCGCTTCGACCTCCGATTCGTTGATCGTCCTGTTTTTCGGCAACCGCTACGAAAATGCCGGGCCGGTTCTGGCGGTGCTGTTCGCGGCCATCGCCCTGCTGACTTTCTCTGCGGTCATGAACACGATCCTGATCTCGCGGGACAGGCTGTTGCCCTGTTTGAGCGTAGTCGGCTCGCTGATCGTGGCGGACGTGTTCGCAAACATATTGCTCGTTCCGCGATATGGCGGGCTTGGGGCCGCTTATGCGACGCTCGGCGTGGCGCTGTTTTCTATCGCTTTGAGCGCCTGGCTGCTGCTGCGCGAAACCCGTGCGGCCATACCTGCCCTCTCGGCTGTCCGCACCGTCGCAGCGGCGGTGGCAATTTATTTTGTCGCATTCCATACGCCCCTGCTTCATGGGCGACCGATGTTTTTGCTCAAGGCGCTGACCATTTCGCTGGGATTCGTGGGCCTGCTTTTTGCTATGCGCGAGCTCAATATTGGCGATTTGAGGCGCCTGCGCACAATTCTGGTTCCAAATAAATAGCTTTAGGAAAAGATGAACGACAAGAAGATGAAAATTGCGATCATGGGAATTCGCGGGATTCCGGCTAATTATGGTGGATTCGAGACATTTGCCGAGCAACTTGCCCCTCGCCTGGTGGCGAAGGGCCACGAGGTTACGGTATACGGCCGGTCGCACGCAATCCAACACGATGGCGACACCTACAAGGGCGTCCGTCTGGTAATTTTGCCGACGATTGCGCACAAATATCTGGACACGGTTGTGCATACGCTGCTCTGCGTTTTGCATTCTCTGAAAGAACGATACGACGCTGTGCTCGTGTGCAACAGCGCCAATGCGTACTGCGCCTTTGTCCCGCGTCTGGTCGGCACGCCGGTCGCCATCAACGTCGACGGTTTGGAATGGCAGCGCTCGAAGTGGAACAAACTCGGGCAGTGGTTTTATCAAATATCCGAATGGCTGTCGACATTCATGGCCAATGAAGTTGTGACCGACGCCATCGGTATCCGGAAATACTATTTGGAAAAGTTCGGGAAAAATTCTACATTCATTCCCTATGGTTCGCCCACTGAGAGGGTGGACACCATCGATGTGCTCCGGAAGTTCAATCTTGAACCCAAAAAATATGTGCTTTACGTGAGCCGCCTGGAACCGGAAAACAACGCGCACCTGGTGGTTCAGGCTTTCGAAAAGGTCAAGACCGATATGCCCTGTGTGATAGTTGGCGACGCGCCATACAATGACGAATACATCCAGGGGTTGAAGGCCACGGCCGATCCCCGGATTATTTTCACCGGGTACGTTTTCGGTCAGGGATATCGCGAACTGCAGTCGAATGCCTACATGTATGTTCAGGCGACGGAAGTCGGCGGCACGCATCCGGCGCTTCTGGAGGGCATGGGGCACGGCAACTGCGTGCTCGCCAACGACGTTCCGGAACACCGGGAAGTCCTTGCCGATGCCGGCGAATATTTTGAGTCGAAAGCAAACGGCGATCTGGCCGGAAAAATGCAATACCTCATAGATAACCCCGACATTGTCGCATCCCTCGGCAAGAAGGCGGTTGAACGCATCAAGAAGCACTACTCCTGGGAAAAGGTCGCCGACGACTATGAGGCATTGTTTTGCCGGCTCGCCGGGTGATCGGGAAGTGTGAGCCTGTGACCGGAGGTCGGTCTCCCGAACGGTCAAGTCGACCGTGAGGCGAGCATGGACCGGTGCACTGAAGCTCTGTTGATGCCGCACTCCAGCATTTCGTCATTTTACTGAACGCCATCGGGGCGCCCGCGGCGCTGAATATGCTCGCAAGACTCATTCTTGAGGACGGATCGATTTTCGAGGGGGAAGCGTTCGGGAGTGGTGCGTCCGTCGCCGGCGAAGTCGTGTTCAACACGGGAATGGTCGGCTACCCTGAAACCCTCACCGATCCCTCATACTGTGGGCAGATTCTCAACCTGACATTTCCACTCGTCGGCAACTACGGCGTGCCACAGGCAGGCGCTGATGCCGACGGCATCGACAGAAAATTCGAGTCGGACAAGATTCACCTGGCTGGCCTGGTGGTATCGGAACACTCCTCCGAGTTCAGCCACCGGGAGGGCGCAACGTCCCTCGATGCCTGGTTGAAACAGCACAAGATCCCGGGACTCTCCGGCGTCGACACCCGGTTGCTGACCCAGGTGCTGCGTGAAAAAGGATCGTTGCTGGGCAAGATTGTACAAGCCGGCAGCCGCGATTTCGAATTCGTGGACCCCAATCAATTCAACCTGGTGGCTAAAGTTTCGCGGGCGCAACCCGCCGAATTCGGCGCCGGCCGGAAACGCGTTGTGCTCGTCGATTGTGGGTGTAAGAACAATATTCTCAGATCCTTGCTGCACCACGATGTGACCGTGAAAGTCGTGCCGTGGGACTGGGACTTCGCCGCCGAACCCTGCGACGGCATGCTGGTTTCCAACGGCCCGGGCGATCCAAAACGCTGCGACGCCACGATTTCGAATCTGCGCAAACTGCTCTCGGATTCAGTTCCGATTCTGGGTATCTGCATGGGGAACCAGTTGCTGGCCCTTGCCGCCGGCGCCGATACCTACAAGCTCAAGTACGGTCACCGGAGTCAGAATCAGCCGTGCATTCGCGTCGGTTCGAAGCGGTGCTACATTACCTCGCAGAACCATGGCTTCGCAGTGGACGAAGGGAGCCTGCCTGCAGATTGGGAGCCGCTTTTCTTTAATGCCAACGATGGCAGCAACGAAGGCATCTGCCATCGTTCCAAGCCGTTTCGCGGGGTTCAGTTTCATCCGGAAGCCGCACCGGGACCGGTCGATACGGCCTATATCTTCGAAGAATTCATCGGCAGCCTCTAATGAAATCGGAGTTTCCAGAAAAAGTTCTCGTTCTCGGCAGCTCGGCGCTGAAAATTGGCGAAGCCGGCGAGTTCGACTATTCCGGCAGCCAGGCGATCAAGGCGCTGAAAGAGTCGGGCATCCAGGTTGTGCTGGTCAATCCCAACATCGCCACCATTCAGACGTCGGAGCACCTGGCCGACCGCGTGTACTTCCTGCCGGTGAATCCGGACTTCGTTGGAAAGATTATCGAAAAGGAGCAACCCGACGGAATCCTGCTCGCCTTTGGCGGACAAACGGCCCTGAACTGCGGCCTCGAACTGGCGCGAACCAGCGTTCTGGAAAAGTTCGGCGTGCGCGTTCTCGGCAGTCCGGTGCAGGCGATCGAAGATACCGAGGATCGGGGCCGGTTCGTTGCCCGACTGCAGGAAATCGACGTGCGGACACCACGCAGTCGCGCCGTCGCCTCTGTCGATGAGGCGCTGCGGGTCGCCGAAGAGATCGGCTACCCGGTGATGCTGCGCATTGCCTATGCCCTCGGCGGGCTGGGTTCGGGCGTCTGCATTTCGCAGGAAGTGTTAAGGGAACGGGCCGAGCGCGCCTTCTCATATACAAAACAGGTGCTGATCGAGGAGTACCTGCGCGGTTGGAAGGAGATCGAGTACGAGGTCGTGCGCGACCGGTACGACAACTGCATCACCATCTGCAACATGGAAAACTTCGACCCGCTGGGCATTCATACCGGCGAAAGCATCGTGGTGGCGCCAAGCCAGACTCTCAACAACAGCGAATACCACCAGTTGCGCGAGGTCGCGATTCGCGTGGTACGTCACATCGGCATCGTCGGCGAGTGCAATATTCAATACGCGCTCGATCCGCAAACCGGGGACTACCGGGTCATCGAAGTCAACCCGAGGCTGTCGCGCAGCTCGGCTCTGGCCTCGAAAGCCACAGGCTACCCGCTCGCGTTTGTCGCCGCAAAGCTCGCGGTCGGCTACGGCCTGACCGATTTGAAAAATGCCGTCACGCGGAGTACTATGGCCTGCTTTGAGCCGGCTCTGGATTATGTCGTGGTGAAGATTCCGCGATGGGATCTGAAGAA
>CAZTNL010000350.1:0-4157 GCA_964614885.1 uncultured Calditrichaceae bacterium
GCCTCGAATATTGCCTTTCTTACAATTCTTTCCGCCACACTTCAGTCGTATTTGTAAGGCAGCTCCGTTTGAATAGTCTTCAGGATGTCCGGGATCGGATAGGACCAGATCCTTCCTGAAGGACAACCCCGGACTGAACAGCTCCTCTCCGTCTCCGCGGAATTCCCCTGCGTGATTTGGTCTCCGTACATTAATGTTTGATGTTCCCTTGCCGATGTATTTAGTGAAATGCAGGAGTGTACTACGAGGTTTTCAAGATGAAAAGCATCATGTGGTTGAGCAGCTCTGAAGTCACCCGAAAGCTAAACATCAGTCTGCGGCAGCTTTACTACTGGGAACTCAAGGGCATCGTCAAGCCCAGGATGATCTCCATGGGTTCGAGGGAATTCAAGCGCTATTCGAACAAGGATTACGAGACGCTTCGCCAGATCAAAGATTTTCTGGACCAGGGGTACACGTTGACGAGCGCCGTTCAGCGTGTCAACACCGTGCAGGACTAAGCGGAGGAAGCCGTGTTCGAACTTGAAACGGGCCTCATATTCTTGTTTGGCGCCATGCTGGGAAGTTTTCTCAACGTTTGTATTTACAGATTGCCGCGGCAGGAGTCCGTGGTCTGGCCGGGTTCCCACTGTCCCGCGTGCAAGGCCCCGATTCCGATTTGGTACAACATCCCGATCATCAGCTATCTGCTGCTCCGCGGCAAGTGCCACACGTGTAAGTCTGCGATACCGGTCACCTATCCGCTGGTAGAGATACTCACCGGCGTGTTCCTCGTGGTAACCTGGCGCAGTTTCGGCTTGAGCCTGGCGTTCCTGCACTACTCGACGTTGATTCTTCTGCTGCTGCCGGTCAGTTTTATTGACCTCGATACCAAGCTGATTCTGAATGTTCTGACTTTGCCCGGATTGCTTTGTGGTCTGTTGTTCTCGTTTTTCCTGCGCGAGCTTTCCTTCGTCGACGCGATTCTGGGAGTGGTCATCGGTGGCGGGTTTCTCTGGGTCGTCGGGGCGGTCGGCGAATGGTTGTTCAAGCAGGAAAGTATGGGCGGAGGCGATGTTAAACTCGGCGCCATGATCGGTGCCTTCCTCGGGCCGAAAGTGATTGTCGTTCTCTTCCTCGCCTTTTTTCTGGCACTACCCGTGATCGCAATCGGTCTGGGCATGAAACGGTTGAAGGTGGGCAGCCAGATGCCGTTCGGCCCGTTTATCTCCCTCAGCGCCGTCATTATTGTCTACTTCGGTCCGTTTCTGTTTGAAAAATATGTGAACCTCGTTTGGCTTCTCAAGGGATAGACGATTGGACGCGACAAACATTCAGCGCTCACCGACGGTTGTCGACGAGTTGGCAGTGACAGCGCCCGGCCAGCGGGATTTGCTTGCCAGACTTCTGGACATGCTGCGCGAAGCCATATTGGACGTGGCCGACGGCGCTGTGTGTGTGGCTACTCTGCAGTCGGAAAAGCAAGGCATTGAGATCAGCACCCCACACCGTCTCACGGTGGTTCAGGTCGGGCAGCTCAAGAAGGACCTGCAAGCTTCGGCGGGGACCGGCCCCAAAGATGTTCCTCTGGTCATCAACGGTCACCCGGAATCTGAATATGAGTTCGAGCCGCACGAGTATGTTTTCACAGAAGTGAGCACCGCACCTCTGCAGGTGAGGAATGCATCCGTGGGTTGGCTGGCAATCTGCAGCTTTACCAACAGCAAACAGCCCGGCGAAGTGGAGTTGCTGGAGAGCCTGCAAGATGATCTGCCTGCGGCCCTTTGTTCGCTGTGGCGGCAAAATCAACGCGAGCGGCAGAAATACCAGTCTCTGGCGCTGGCTGTCATCGATGGTGTGATTCTTTGCACGCTTGAACGGGAGATTTTGTTTATCAACCGGGCGGCGCTGCAACTGCTGGCGCCGGAAAATCGGGTGCCTTTGCTGGGTAAGCCCATCGGCGCCTTGAACGCCGACTACCTGACCCAGTTCCTCGAGGAAGCGCTCAGCAATGGCCTGCACGAGATAAACAAGGTCGTGCAGCCGCCGGCGGCTAAAAGCAAGGCTCAACTGATCGGCGTGCACACTGAGCTGCTGAAAAGCCCGCGCCAGGAAGAGATCGGCTGGATGATCGTGCTGCGGGACGTAACCACGACGTGGCAGAATGACCAGATGCGTTCTGCGCTTTCGGTGGCCAGCCATGAGATCAAGACGCCACTCAACTCCATGACCGGCGCGCTCGACACGCTGCTCGAAAAAGACCTCGGCGACCTCAACCAGCAGCAGTCTCGCTGTCTGGAAGTCATGAGGGACGATATCGACCGGTTGCACCGTTTGCTTACGGACATTCTGGATTTGTCCCGTTTCGAGGAGGGGGTGAAGTTCTTCGATCGGCGCAAGGAGATCTCGCTGGATTACCTCGTGAACAAGGTCATCTACTCCTTCCGGACATTTGCCAAGACCAAAGAAATTGCGGTCGAGAACCAGATTCCGAAGAACATCCCGACTTTCAAGGGCGACCGGGACAGGCTGCAGCAGGTTATTTCCAATCTGCTCGAGAACGCGATCAAGTATTCCCCGGCCAATGCCGGCGTGCAGATTGGCGCGGATCTGAAGAACTCGGTGCTGACATTCTGGGTGAAGGACAACGGCGTCGGTATCGCCGAGGAGGATTCCGAGACCATTTTCGAGAAATTTAAACAACTGGACAATTTTCACGACCATGGGGAGCGCGGCTACGGCCTGGGCCTGAGCATTGCCAGGCAAATCATCGCCGCCGCGGGCGGCAGGATTTGGGTAGAAAGCGAAGTGGGCGCGGGCAGCACCTTCTTCGTCACCATTCCGGTGTGAGGATGGCAAAGAAGATTCTAATCATCGAGGACTACCGGAACATCGTCGAGATCCTGACGATGCGGTTGCAGGCGCTGGGTTTTGAGGTGATTTCAGCAAACGACGGGCAACAGGGACTCATGCTGGCCCGACAGGAGGCGCCCGATCTTATTATTCTCGATGTTCTTTTGCCCAAAATGAACGGCTATAAAGTCAGCCGTCTGCTAAAGTTCGACGCCAAGTTCAAGGATATTCCGATCATCATGCTGACATCGCGCGAAACAAAGCGACATGAACAGCTCGGACTGGAGACCGGCGCCGACCATTACGTTTACAAGTCAGACCGAAAAGGTACGCTGCTACGGCTGATCAATCAGTACCTGAAGCCGGTGGTAAACTCTGAATGACTGAGTCGTCGAAGCAAAGAGAGCGGGGGCGTTCCCGCCTGCAGGTTTCTTTCGACCGCGAAGAACTCGTGCGCCGCTCGTTTGATGTGGCTGCAGCGGTGGGAATCGGTTTGTTCTCACCATCTGCGGACGCATTGCCGCTGGAACCGCCCCCGGGTGCCATACCCGATTCGAGCCGCAAGGAGTTCTAACAGCGGCGGCAGCTCAATCTCCCGACCGAGGCTCCCGTGATATCTCAGGAAGACAGAAGGTTCAGCAAGCTTCTCGTTGAAAGGGGGATTGCCACACCCACTCAGCTCATCGATATTTTCAAGTACAAGAAACATCACGATGAGGAACTCGCTGAGATCCTCATCAGCAAGGGAGTTGCGCCAGCCAGGGATGTCTACAACTGCCTGGCCGATTACCTCAACCTGCCATTTATTGAGCTGCAGAACTATACCATCGACAGCTCTGTTCTCGGAATCGTGCCACGGAACCTGGCGCTCAAACACAAAGTGATCCCGGTTTTCCGCATCGAGGACAGCCTGACGGTGGCGATGGTCAACCCGGGAGACGTTCAGGTAATCGACGCCCTCCACCGGGAAACAGGCTACGAGATCGAGCCGGCGGTCTGTCTCGAGAGCGAGATCGTCCGGGCCATCGAGACCCACTACGGCGCCACTGAAGAGCTCGACTCCTCCTTCGACGAAGTCATCCAGAACATCGAGAGCCAGCAGCCGAAAAAACGCCAGGAGCAGGACTCGGCGGCGCGGCTGAAGAAGCTGAGCGCGGAAACCCCCGTGGTAAAGCTGGTCGATTTGATTATCGCCCAGGCGATCGTGGACCGGGCAAGCGACATCCACATCGAGCCGGAAGAAAAATCGTTGCAGGTTCGCTACCGAATAGACGGCATTCTGCATGAGAACCTCAGCCCGCCCAAACACTTGCAGGCGGCGATTA
>CAZTNL010000351.1:0-4150 GCA_964614885.1 uncultured Calditrichaceae bacterium
CAAGCAGCAGGCCGGACTCTATTTCGGCGTCATCGAAGAAGCCCTGGCGACGCTGAGAACGCAGCGGAAAAATATGAGCGCTCTCGAGGATCTGGAGCTGGCTGCCAACGCACTGTACGGGCTCACGTTGAAACTCAACCTCGATGAGTTTGGCGTGTTCCCTGATCTCGTTCTGACGCTTATCAAGAACACGCTCGCTGCCGGATATGCCTTTTCAGACGCCGAGCACGAGCTTCTGCTGAACGCTTTCGCCTACTTTCAACGATTGAGGAACAGGAACGACCTCAAGGCAGACGCTTACCAGGGTGTCATCGCCTCCCTTCGCGACCTCAACGGTCGCATTCGCGAACATGCCCGAAAGGGAGCCATTTCGCGCGACGAACGGGAATCGCTGCCAGCGTTGCGATGATGCCGAATTGTTTACGAAAAGGGTTGTGATCTAATGTCGAACTATCAATCTGATATGGACAAAGAGCTTGAGGCCGTACTCGGCTCGCACAGGACGGTCATTCGCATCGTCGGTACCGGCGGCGCGGGCAACAACACCGTCACACGTCTGCTGGAAGTGGGCACCAAGGAAGTTGAGGTTATTGCCGTCAATACGGATGCTCAGGATTTGCTTTTTTCCAAAGCGGACCACAAAATTCTGATTGGCAAAAACATCACCAATGGTCTCGGTGCCGGCAGTGATCCAGCGAAAGGCGAGGAGTCGGCCAAGGAAAGTCTGGAAGAACTTCAGGACAAGCTGGCGCAGAGTGACATGGTGTTCATAACCTGCGGTTTGGGAGGGGGAACAGGCACGGGCTCGGCCCCGGTTATCGCCGAGATCGCAAAGAAGGCCGGCGCACTCACCATCGCAGTCGTGACCCTGCCTTTCAGTGACGAGGGAATAGTGCGCTGGGACAATGCCCGCAAAGGTCTCGATCAGCTTCAGGCGAACGTAGACACAGTCATCGTTGTGCAAAACGACAGGTTGCTCGATCTCGTACCCGACATGCCGCTGAACGCCGCGTTTAAAGTGGCCGATGAGATTCTGGTGAATGCCGTGAAAGGAATCACGGAGCTGGTGACCGAGAAAGGCCTGGTAAACCTCGACTTCGCCGATGTCCGGACCATTATGCAAAATGGCGGTCTCGCCATGATAGGCCTCGGTGAAAGCGAGAACGAAATGAACGCCGAGGAGGCTGCTACCAACGCACTGCAGAACCCGCTCCTCGAGGTGGATATAACTGGCGCCAAGAGCGCGCTTATCAATATTTCCGGGGGGCAGGAGCTCTCGCTGAAGGCTGCCAAGACGATCATGAAGGTCGTGGCGCAAAAGCTGGACTCTTCCGCCAAGATTATTTGGGGGGCCCGGCTGGATGAGTCGATGGGCAACTCGCTGCGGGTGATGCTGATCGTCACGTGTTTGCAGTCGTCAAGGAAGTCGTCCTCCGAGATCGAGATCGCACTACGGAAGTCGGATGCGATACCGGCGTCGCCACCGTCCGGTGAGGTTGTGCAGGTATCTTCGACGATTGGCGCCGGGAAACCGAACGGCGCCGGGGAAAAGAAGGAGCGCACGAGCAGTACGGTGTTTTCGGAAATATTCGTCGAGGAGTCAGATGTTGACGTTTCCGTTCTGGAAGAATCGGTGAAGGGACTGACACTCCCGACCGGTGAGGGCAACGAAAAGCATCTGCGCGAGATGAAACACGCCTGTTCATCGATTCGCAGTTCTGCCGAGCTGTTTGGGCACAACCGAATTTCGCAATTCGTGGAGTTGCTCGGCGATGTTATCGGGTGCGCGATTAACGGCGAGTTTGAGCTTTCCGAGAGTCTTGTGGAGCTGCTTGCAGAGATTCCGACAATACTTCGCCAGATGATGCATGGCGAGGTCGAAGCGTATGAAAAGGCCGACGAAATCAAGCAAAAGCTCAGCAATATCCGCAGCCTGCTGACCAAACCGTTGAAGACAGTGGCCGACAAGCGCAAGGAACAGAGAAAACCGGAAGAGAACGCCGCGCCGTCGGGAACGAAATCCGGGAAGCCTTCGCACGAGAAGCCGCACAAGACACATCCTGCCGGGGCCGGCGAGCGGAAGACCGATTTTTCTAACGTGCGTGAGGCCGTAAAGTATTTTGACAAACTTTTCTAGTGACACGCCCCCTGCGGCAGGCGTTCTTCGTATCCAAACGACCTATCTGCACGAGACCTTTCGAGCTCTGTGCCGGTTCAACGACCTGTTGCACGATCTCGGTGCCAGAGCAGAAGACAGAGCGCTTTGGGATGAGCTGCTGGCCGTAGCAGATCGCATTCGCGATCTGGCAATGATTCACGGCTTTGATGGCGTAGAGAAGATCACGACCACCATTGCTTCTTCGTTGAGAGACTCCCTGCGCGGTGGCTCACCACTGGAGGCTGCAACGCTTGAGCGCATCGAATCGGCAGCGCTAGCCATCAAAGACATCGCTGAGGCTGAGACGGCTCTGGAGCAGCACATGACCGTCGAACGCATCAGCCGCGATGCGGAAGTCTGGCGGCAGAAAGTGGAGGACTGTGCCAGCCAACTCACCGGCCCGGACGCAGACGCACCTGTTGCTGAGGCCGTAAAGGTTATCGGAGAAGAGGGCACACCTTTACCTCCGGCCGGGAAGGCTGCGGACCCGCCGGCGCCGATGTTCGATATCAGCGAGTTCGATTTTGTGCTCAGGATTGTTGATGACTCGGGTGAAACTTCCACAGAGCCAAGCCATTCCGACCGCGAGCCCACTCCCTAGGATCGCCGCACCGCCGAATGATTCCACCCGCTTTTCCCCGCGAGAAAGCGGTTGATTCTTACCTTCTGAATGCCTAAACTAATTCGGCTTCAATTCTGACGCCTCGAATTGCGGAGGCCGGCTCTGGTCGGTGATGCCCGATAGCCAAAGTTGCTGTTGTGCCGGAGGCCCCTTTTCCTGAAGAAATCTGGTGATTGCACCTCGCTGACGTTGTCTGTCGAACGCTGCCGGTGGCGATCGTCCGGTGGGTCCCACGGGTCGCATTCGTAAAACATAGAAATGCTACATAGTATCAACGGAGGGATACAATGCCTGGTAAGATGCAAGGCAAAGCCCTGACTTTTGACGACGTTTTGCTCGTTCCTGCGTATTCAGATTTTTTGCCGAAGGAGACGGATACGCGGACCCAGTTAACCCCGCGCATTCAACTCAACATTCCTCTCATGGCCGCGGCCATGGATACGGTGACCGAGTCGGAGCTGGCGGTTGCCCTTGCCCGCGAGGGTGGAATCGGCATCATCCACAAGAACATGTCGGTGGAGCAGCAGGTGCAGGAAGTGGACCGGGTCAAACGCTCGGAGAGCGGCATGATCTACAAGCCGATCACGCTGACCGCGGACCGCCCGATCGGTGAAGCGCTGAAATTGATGCAGGAGTACAAAATCTCGGGCATTCCTATCGTCGAGGGCAAGAAACTTGTCGGAATATTGACCAACCGAGATCTTCGTTTCGAACTCGATAGTGGCCTGTCCATCCGGGACGTGATGACAAGCGAGAAGCTGATCACCGCGTCCGAGGGCACCACTCTGGAGCAGGCGGAGGCCATTCTGCAACAACACCGGATCGAGAAGCTTCCCGTGGTGGATGCCGAAGGCAATCTGCTCGGGTTGATTACGGTAAAGGACATCCAAAAGAAACGAATGTACCCTCTGGCGGCCAAGGATGAGCACGGACGGTTGCGTGTCGGAGCTGCCGTTGGCGTCGCAAATGACGCCCTGCGGCGCGCGCAGGCACTTGTGGACGCTCATGTCGACGTGATTGTTATCGACACGGCGCACGGCCACTCGAAAGGGGTGATTTCTGCTGTCACGCAGGTTAAGAGGGCGCTCCCGGGTATCGAGGTTATCGCCGGCAACGTTGCGACAGCCGATGGGGCAAAGGCGCTCATAGCCGCGGGCGCGGATGCGGTGAAAGTTGGTATGGGCCCCGGGGCTATCTGCACGACGAGGGTGGTGGCAGGCATCGGTATGCCGCAAATTACGGCCGTGATGGATTGCGCCGGCGTCTGTTCGAAAGCAGGAATTCCGGTTATTTCGGACGGTGGAATTAAGCAGACGGGTGACATTCCGAAGGCGATCGCGGCCGGCGGAGATGGGGTCATGATCGGAAAA
>CAZTNL010000352.1:0-4126 GCA_964614885.1 uncultured Calditrichaceae bacterium
GGCGGCGTTACCGGAAGCTACTGGTCCGGCGAAGCGGCCGTACGTGCGCTCAACGCCGGCGTCGACATTTTGCTCATGTCGCCCGCTCCGGAACCGACATTCCGGTTCGTGCTCGACGCGGTTCGTTCCGGCCGGATCCCCGTCGCCCGCATCGATGCATCCGTGAGCCGCATCCTGCGCGCCAAGTCCGACCTGGGACTGGAGCAGCGCCCGCAGCTTGACTTGCAGCGCCTTGAAGCTGAGGTGGCCAACCCGGATCACCAGCGCAGGGCCGCGGAGATTTCCGACGCTTCGATGACGCTCGTCCGCGATGAAAACGGCGTCTTGCCGCTGGCCGCGGAAGCGCTGGACAGTGTGCTGGTGGTCGCGATCACCGATGCTGAAAACGGCGGCGAATTGGCGAAGCTGGTGGCTGGAGAAGTCGGCCGGAGAGTTCCGGTCGTGCGCACGGCCTTCGTGGATCCGCGGTCGACCGCGGAAGAAATGCGAAAAATCATCGCCGTGGCCGACTCCGCCGATGCGGTCATTGCGGGCATTTTCGTGAAATGGGGCAGCGCAAAAGGCAAGGTCACGTTAACAGACACGACGGTCGCGCTCGTGCGGCAGCTCCTGGGTGTAGAAAAGCCTCTGGCAGTGATCTCGTTCGGGTCGCCGTACGTTTTGCAGCAAATACCGCGGACCCCCAGTTATCTGTGCGCGTACGACGCCACACCAGCCGCGGTGCGGTCGGGCGTTCGCGCTATTTTCGGAGAGATCCCGCTGCAGGCGAAGTTGCCGGTCGACATTCCGGGCCTGGCGACTCTCGGCCAGGGCCTGGAACGTGCTGTCCGCCCGATGCAACTGATCCGGCAAGACCGGGCGGAACGCTTCAGCGAGGCCTTCGCCGTTCTGGAGAAAGCGATTTCGGACTCCATTTTTCCGGGCGCACAGGTGGCTGTGGTTCGGGATGACACCTTGCTCGTGAGCCGCGGCCTGGGCAGGCAGACGTACGACCCGAAATCGCCGGCGGTAGACACGCGAACTATCTACGATCTGGCTTCGGTTACCAAGGTGGTAGCCACGACGACCTGCGCGATGCGTCTTTGGGAACAGGGCCGGCTCCTGCTCGACGTGCCCGTCAACACTTATCTGCCTGAGTTTCGCGGCGCCGGCAAGGATTCGGTGACGCTCAGGCATTTGTTTACGCACTCCGCCGGCGTGCACTGGTGGGTCGACCTGTGGAACCAGGCGGCGAACAGAGAGGAAGCGCTGCAGTACATCTACCGCTTGCCGCTGGATTATGCGCCCGGAGATTCGATGATCTATTCGGACCTGGGACTCATCCTCATCGGGCGCGTCCTTGAAACCGTGACCGGGAAACGTGTCGACCGGCTGGCCAGGGAGATGGTGTTCGCGCCGGTCGGTATGGCGAACACCTTTTTCAATCCTGCCGCTGAACTGCTTCCCCGTATCGCGCCAACCGAGATTGGCGGCGGGCTGAATCGTGGGCTGATTCACGGGAGCGTACACGATGAAAATGCATTCTTCTTCGGCGGCGTCTCTACGCACGCCGGCCTGTTTTCCACTGCCGGGGATCTGGCAGACTTCGCTCAAATGCTTCTGAACGGTGGCATTTACCGCCACCGACGACTGTTTTCGCCGGAAACGGTTCGCTACTGGACGGCGCGGCAAAACCTGCCTGCCGGCAGCAGCCGGGCGCTGGGATGGGATACGCCGTCTGCGCACGGTTCGTCGGCCGGCGACTATTTCTCTGTGGGTAGTTTTGGTCACACCGGCTTTACCGGCACGTCCATTTGGATTGACGCTCAGCGCCGGATTGCCGTCATCCTGCTGACAAATAGGGTGCATCCGAGCCGCGAACGCGGAGGGATGCACCAGGTACGGCGGGATTTCCACAATGCCGTCATGCGCGCGCTTCTGCCGGGCGATGAACTTTCAGCCGAAAAGAGGCAGTGAATGGGCTTTACTTCTGTCGATACGATCATCGTTATCGTTTACCTGCTGAGCTCGGTTCTCGCAGGCGCCTGGATCGGACGCGGGCAGCGAAACACCGCCGACTATTTTCTCGGCGGCCGCCGGATCCCGTGGGGCGCCGTCACCTTCAGCATCGTCGCCACCGAAACCAGCGTTCTCACTTTTATCAGTGTGCCGGCCATCTCCTACCAGGGGGATCTCACGTTCCTGCAGATTACGCTCGGCTACGTCCTTGGCCGGCTGTTGGTGGCGGCTTTCTTGATTCCCGCTTTCTACCGCGGCAAGCTGGATACGGCCTACCACTTTCTCGGCAACCGTTTCGGCGGAACCATGCGCAGGACCGCCAGCGTTACGTTCATGGCCACACGTGTTCTTGCCGACGGTGTGCGCCTTTTCGCGACCGCCATTCCGCTGGCGCTGATCATCAAGGGGAGCGGCGCCTTCGCCGGCATGGCTGACGGCCAGTTTTACGCCATTTCGGTGCTGGCCATCGGCGTCGTTACGGTCGCCTACACCTATGTCGGCGGCATTCGTTCGGTGATTTGGATGGACGTTGCGCAGATGACCATTTACATCGGCGGCGCGCTGTTGGCGGCAGGCATCATCCTGAGCCGGCTGCCGGACGGATTCAGCAGCGTCGTGGCTGCGGCAGCGCCCGCCGGCAAGCTCCACTGGCTGGACACCGGCAGCGGGCTGACCTTCAGCGAGTTCATTAAACAGCCGTACACGTTTTTCACCGCGATTATCGCCGGCGCCTTCGTCAGCCTGGCTTCGCACGGAACCGATCAGCTCATCGTGCAGCGCGTCCTGACCTGCCGCGATCAGCGGGCGGGGCAGAAGGCCATCATCGCCAGCGGTATCGCCGTGTTTCTGCAGTTTTTGCTTTTTCTCATCCTGGGGGTCATGTTGTACACTTACTACCACGGCGCCGGCGTCGAGGCGTTGGGGCTGACTCGTGCCGACGGCATCTTTCCCAAGTTCATCGTCGAGGAGATGCCGGCTGGGGTGAGCGGGTTGATCGTCGCGGCACTGTTTGCCGCGGCCATGAGCACGCTGTCGAGCAGCCTCTCCAGCCTGGCGAGCGCTTCGGTGCTCGACATCTATGTGCCGCTCCGCGGCGCGGGAAAGACGGATGCCGAGCTTTTGCGGATTTCCAGAATCAGCACGCTCGGCTGGGGCGTCGTTCTGGTGAGCGCTGCCCTGCTCTTTATCGGGCTGCAGGGCACGGTGGTGGAGGTCGCGCTGGGCATCGCTTCCTACACATACGGCGGCTTGCTCGGCGTCTTCCTGCTCGGCCTGATCAGCGCCAAGGCGACCGAACGCGATGCGCTCATCGGATTTGTGACCGCTCTGGTGGTGATGAGCGTGGTCATCAAAACACTGGAAATCGCCTGGCCGCTCTACGTCGTTATCGGCAGTCTGACCGCGGTCATCACGGGTATTTTAACAAACAGGGGTTTCCGGTCGAAATAGCAAGGGGAGCGCCTTGCAGAGGCGGAGCAGGCATCGCTGCCGGGTTTTGTCCGGAAATTCATCGAGGAAGGTTTTGGCGCACGGGTTGCGGCCAGGACAGGAGAAACGGGACTTTTCTACTGTGAAAACAAAGGTGTTCGACGAGCTGAAAGACCTCATTACCGAGGCAAGAAACCCGGCGTCGATGGCGATCGACGGGGCATCTACGGAAGAAATTCTCCGAATCATCAACACGGAAGACAAGACGGTCGCGCTGGCGGTGGAGAAAGAGATCCCGCAAATCGCCCGGGCCGTGGATCTGCTGGTGGAGGCCTTTAACCGGGACGGACGGCTGTTCTACGTCGGGGCCGGAACGAGCGGAAGGCTCGGAGTGCTCGACGCTTCCGAATGCCCGCCGACCTACGGCACCGACCCGGAAATGGTGCAGGGGCTTATCGCCGGCGGCGAAAAAGCGTTGACCGTGTCGCAGGAGGGGTCGGAGGACCAGTCCGGCCAGGGGGCGTGCGATTTGGAAGCGCGCGGCTTTAGCGCCAACGACGTCGCCTGTGGCATCGCTGCGAGTTTCAGGACGCCGTTCGTGCTCGGGGCTATCCGCTATGCGCGCAAGCTCGGTGCGAAGACGATCTATATTACCTGTACCCCGCGCGAGAATTTGAAGGATGAGGTGGATGTCGCGATT
>CAZTNL010000353.1:0-4103 GCA_964614885.1 uncultured Calditrichaceae bacterium
GCCTGCATCCGCAGCGTCTGGGTGCCACCGACCCGCTCGAACTCTTTCTCCTGCAGTACACGCAGGAGCTTCACCTGCGTCGCCAGCGAAATCTCACCGATTTCATCGAGAAATATCGTGCCGGCGGCCGCCATCTCGAACCGGCCCGGTTTGCTTTTGACCGCGCCGGTAAACGCGCCGCGCTCGTGGCCAAACAGCTCGCTTTCGAGCACCCCTTCAGCCAGTGCGGCACAGTTTACCTTCACAAAGGGGTCGCCTTTGCGCGGACTGTGATAATGCAGCGCCCGCGCGATGAGCTCCTTACCCGTACCGCTCTCTCCCAGGATCAAGACGGGCGAATTGGCGGCCGCCGCTTTGGAGACCACCGAAAAAACCGACTGCATCTTCTTTGACTGTCCAACTATTTCGGGAAAAGGCCGGGCCTTGGGTTCGGAGTCGCCAGGCGAACCGGCCTCTCGGCTCAGGCCTTGCTCGGCCAGTTTCAGCGACCTGAACGCCTTGTTGATTTTGAGCTCGATCTCCTCGACGGTAAACGGCTTGGACACATAGTCGAACGCCCCCAGTTTCATCGCCTCGACCGCATTCTGAATGGTGCCGAAGGCGGTGATGACGATGACCAGAATGTCGGACCGGATTTCGCGTACCTGGCGCAGCAGGTCCAGCCCTGACTGGCCGGGCAGCTTCATGTCGGTAATGATGAGATCGACCGCGGACGTGTTGAAAATCTCCAACGCTCTTTCTGCCGTCTGCGCCACCAGTGGATGGTGATGATTTTGCGCAACGATCTTCTCAATGGCTTCCGTCGTGCCAAGGTGGTCATCCACTATCAGAATCGTTTTCAACGGCTTTTTTTCCCCGGTTGGTCAAAAACAAAAATAAATTGCGTCCCTTTGGGGCTGTTCTTTTTAACAAATACTGTGCCACCGTGAGCCTCGACGATTTTTCGCACGATGGCGAGGCCCAGTCCCGTTCCGTGGCTGCGCGTGGAATAGAACGGCTCGAAAACGCGCTCGAACGCGTCGGCTTCGATGCCGCTCCCGGTATCGGCCACTTCCAGCTGCACGCGCTTGCGGCGTTTGACGGTTGCATAGCTTGCCGCCAGCGTCAGTGTTCCTTCCGACTCCATCGCCTGGATGGCGTTGAGCGTCACGTTTAGCAGCGCCCGTTTCAGTTGGTCGAAGTCGCCGCTGATTTTCATCTTCTGATCATTCAGATTTACCCGGACATCGATATGCTTGTCCTGCAACTCCTTCAATGCGAGAAACGCCACCTCCTGAAAGAGCCTGGATATCGAAACGCTGCCCGCCTTCAGTTCGGCCGGCCGCGCGTAGACCAGGAATTCCGAGATGAAAGTGTTCAGTCCGCGAATTTCGCGTTGAATCTTGTCGATCGCCTCTTCGCGTTCCCCGGCATCGTCGATGCGGCGCTTCAGCAGGCCGACAAAGAGTTCCATCGAATTCAACGGATTGCGCACTTCGTGGGCGATGGTGGCGGAAAGTTCCCCGAGGTAGGCCAGCCGCTCCTTCTCGCGGACTTTGTCCTGCAGTTTGCGAATTTCGGTGAGATCGGTCAGAACGAAATTCACGCCGATCTTCTCGCCCTTCAGATCCAGCAAAGGCGAAACCTCTGCTGAAACAACCGTTTCCCCCTTGCCTGAGTTGAGCGACATCTCTTTACGATTCTGGCGCGGGATGGCAGCGAGCGCCCGCTTTGCAAAAGCGGCAAAAGGATGGCTTGTGCCGAAAACGTCCGAAATCTTCCTGCCGGTTGTTGCTTCGCCCGACAAGTCCAGAATGCGCGTGGCGGCCGGATTCATGATGGTGACCGTGCCACTGAGGTCGCAGGCCACGATTCCGTGCTCGATGCTCCGCAGAATATAGTTGTTGTATGCCTGCAGCGACTCGGCCTTGCCTTCGGCCATTTGCCGCAATCGCCGCAGATTCTGCTCGTTGAGCTTGATATTCTCCTGCATGGAATTGAACACCTCCGCTAGAAAACCGATCTCGTTGCGGGCGGCAATCCTGACCGGCCGGCTGAAATCGCCGCCGCTGACGCGGCGGGCGGCCTCCACGAGCAGATGCACCGGTCGTGAAATAGAGCGAGCCAGCACAAGACTGATGACGACCGCCGCCAGAATACTGAGAATGTTCAGCGTAACGATCAATTTTTCGATGCGGTCGATGACCTGCAGAAACGCCGGGCTCGCATCGACACAAACAACGGCAACCACCTCCCCGGCCTTGTCCCGGACGGGCGCGTAGGCGGATTTGTACAGCCTGCCATCCTGACTTCTGTACAGCGTGGAGTAAGTTGCCTTGCCGAGCAACGCGGCCCTCACCTCCGGCAAATTGATTTGCAGGTGCAGCGGCGACAGACCGATGTGAGAATTGCGCTCGGTATCGACAAGGATGGTCAGTGAACTGCTGACAACGAAGATGCGGGCGATGTGGAAATCGCGCTTGAGAATATCGAGATTCTCCTGTAACTCCTTATAGAAGGCACCATTTTCATAGCCGGGCTTAAGAAAAGTGAGCAAGTCCGCGTCCATGAAGTCGGCCGCCGATTGGCCCACCCCGATGAGTGTCGCGCCCAGCTCTGTATCGAAGTAATCACGGGTTCGCGAATAGAAAAACCAGCTGGCCACATTTAAGATGACAACGACGGTGATGAGAAACAGGACAACAATCTGGACCCGCAGGCTCCTGACCGCCGGGATCCTGGGAACGATCACTCTCTTTATTGCAGCATCAGCCTGCATGCAGCGCCACTGTACTCAATACGATTTTCACCAAATGCTTCCAGATTAGGAAATTCAGGACAATAGTACAAAAAAAAAAGCGCAAAAACGAGCGGCAAAACAAGGGAGGCGGTACACGACAACGGCTGGCCCTAATCGATTCACGCAATATTTGCATCGTCTTAAGAATGATGTAACAAAAGCCCGCTATCTTGGGATGGAAGTTTGTAAATGAGCACAACCGTTGAGAGAGTCATGAAACGATTGCTGGTTGTTGAAGATGAGCGGGACATCAATGAGATAATCACCCATAACCTCAGCGCCGCCGGCTACGAGGTGGAAACAGCCTACGATGGCGATCGGGCGTGCGCCGTTATCGAAAGCTGTGAACTCGATCTCGTGCTCCTCGACGTCCTGCTGCCGGGCATGAACGGCTGGGAGCTCTGCCGCAAAATCCGTTCGGATGCAAGCCGATCCATGCTTCCGATCATCTTTCTTTCGGCGCTGTCTTCGGAAGCGGACCGCATCCGTGGCTTTGATCTCGGCTGCGACGACTACCTGATAAAGCCGTTCTCGCCTCGGGAAATGGTTTCGCGTGTTCGGGCAATCCTGCGTCGGGCCGAAGATCGCGCCCGAGAGCGGGCCCGTCTCCGCTTTGGCCAGGTCGTAGTCGATTTTCTCCAGCATCGCGTGACGCTGCGCAGCAAAACAGTTCGCTTCACGCAAAGCGAATTTCAACTGTTAGACATTTTGACCCGCGAAGCAGGCAGGGTTTTCTCGCGCTCGGAATTGCTTACGCGAATGCGCGAAAATCATTCCGACCTCGAGCTGAGTAACATAGATGTGCATGTGCACCGCGTGCGGCGGAAAATTGAATCTAACCCGAAGAATCCGCGCTATATTCAGACTGTTTGGGGCGTCGGATACCGGTTTGTCGACGACTAAGAGGGATGCAGAGATGGTGGCGCGAAGGAAGACAGTGCCTCGCGCTTTTTTTTACTCCTGAGTGGCTCCCCCCACAGCCACTCAATCTGCCAGGTAGGCGGCAAAAATCTGGGCCAGCTTTCTGTAGACCGGCCGCTTGAAATCGATGGTGAATTCGATGAGCTGGTTGAGGGTCGTCCATTTCCAGTCAATGAACTCCGTCTCGCTCGCCCGGGCGAGGTCGATCTGCTCGGTAGAACCCTTCAGGCGCAGCACGAACCATTTCTGCACCTGGCCCCGCGCGCGGAACCCCTTGTCTTTGGGAATCTCGTACGCCAGCCAGTCCGGGTGTTCCGCAACCAACTCCAGCGCTTCGGGAGGCAGGTGGGTCTCCTCCTCGACCTCGCGAAACAGAGCCTCGACCGGCTCCTCATGCGCTTCG
>CAZTNL010000354.1:0-4102 GCA_964614885.1 uncultured Calditrichaceae bacterium
AGAATGTCATGAAAGCTTTTTTCTTCATCGCAATCCTATCCTCATTTGTTTGCTCCTGCGTTACTAAATGAATCCACCAGGTTACCCAATGGCGGCGTTGTTGAACAGAGAACGACTGTTCTCGTTGAGGCCCTTACCCATATACACGATTCAGAGCGGCAATACCCCCATACATCCCGGCAAGTTTTTTCACGCCATCTTCATCAGTTGTCTGTTTTTTCTTGCTTTCTGTACTATTTTTCTTAACATAATAGAAATTCGGTCGGCGTCTGACCTGTCTTACTGCACTCTGCCCCAGCGGACACAAGGTTGTTTCCTTAAGCAATAGTTAGCTGTTTATGAAATCTGTCTGGCAAGCCCTTAACGACAAAGTCACGGCGGCGTACCGCAATGGCGATCGCGAACACGCGTTGCAGCTGGCGACCAAAGCGCTGCGCATGGCGAGGGATTCCTATGGCCCGGAGCATCCAAACGTGGCTACGTCGCTCAACAGTCTGGCAGGCATTTACAAGGCCCAGGGCAATTTTGCCAAGGCTGAACCACTGTATGAGGAGGCCTGGGAAATCCGCAAGAAAACCCTCGGCCCGGAGCACCCGGAAGTGGCGAATACCTTGAACAACCTGGCCGTGCTTTATAAGACACAGGGAGACTATTTCGAAGCGGAATCGCTGCATAAACAGGCGTTAGCGATCCGCGAGAAGGCGCTTGGACCCGCGCACCTGGATGTGGCTGTCTCACTAAACAATCTGGCGGTGCTCTATGATTCGTGGAGGAAACTCAAGGAGGCTGAGCCGCTCTACAAACGTGCGATCACCATTCTTGAAAAACAGATGGGCCCGGACCATCCGACCGTGGCGACTTCCTTAAACAACCTCGCCGGTATTTATAAGACGCAGGGCATCTTTGACAAAGCGGAGCCGCTATACCGGCGGGCCCTGGAGATCAGGATACGGCACTACGGCCGTTCGCACCCGCAGGTGGCAGTGGTTCTCAGGAATCTCGGTACGCTCTACAAACGTTCCGGGCAGATTGAAAAAGGTGAGCAGTACAGGGAAGAAGCGCGAAAAATAAAGGCGAAATTCAAGTAACACCACGGACCGGCTAATGCCCGCAATCGACCACCGGCGGTTCCTCGCCTACATAGGTCAAGCCATACTTATCTATCAGTTGCAGATAATCGACAAAATCATTGTCGCTGAAGTAGTGACCTACCATCTGCAGCACATTCGGCAGGAGTGGGTTGGTGGCCGCTTCGATCGCGTATTCCGGATAGGTATTGTTGAACCACAGCCTGAACACAGCGCCTTCATAAAAGAGCTTGTCGTTGAGGGCCTGGTAAAGATGCGTGGCATCCAGAATAAAAAAATGACTGGTTGCCGGATCGAAGTCGATCGCCTCATCATTGTCTTTGTCGGCATGCCGAAAGAAGTTGTACGAAGAATTGAGCACGTTGATCCACAGACGTTTTTTCCGCTTCGGCACGATGTCTTTCAGCTGGCTGCTCAAACCGGCATGCCGGGCCAGGTCGTACAAAATCTGATGTGCTGAACAGGCGAGGGTGTGCGTGGAGACCGGGTCCTGCCTGTAGATCACCATCCGAATGGCTGCTTTTAGCTGCCATTCTGCCGCATCGAGCTTTGTAATTTTGATACTCCTGTCCATACTAACATTTATCTGCACCCACACGCTTGAAGTTTAACTCAATTGATGAAAATTTTTACTTGCATTTCCCGTAGAAAATTTTATACTGTAGAAATCTTTTTAAGAATTTCGCAATACTTGACATTTTTTCGCGTAGAGTTCCAGAGGGTCCATCGGGCACGCGAAGTCCGCGTTGTTGAACGTCAGGGTACTGTCTTATCTTCGGGACGCGGCTTTCGTCAGGTGCGATTCCCGAGCGCGTTGACGGCAGCGTGCGTAAATCGCCTCGGGCCTCTGTTGCCGCATTTACAGCTTTTGTGCCGATAATATCTTTCGTCGGAGGAAGGAGTCCAGTCCCTTTCACGCCGGAATCAGAATCGCTTTACCAGGCTGTCTTTCGCAAAAATTGTTCGATGTCTGCCGATTTCGGATTTTCCGAAACAGCGGGCCCTCAATAACCTGCATTCACCGGGAATTCTGACTGAACCGTGTTTGTTAGAACAGGCATTCATTATGCGCGAGAAATTGTCTAAAATAAACTTTTGCTGCGAATTATTGCGTTTTCGTAAAATATCCCATTTGCTGCCGATCCTCATCCTGGCGGTTTGCCAGGCACCAGGAAACGCCCGGCAGTTCCCGCGGGCCCCGCTCGCCGAGCAATCTGCTTACGACGTTACCTTCTACGACCTGTCCCTGTTCGTCAATCCCGCAGACAGTACGGTTCAAGGGATTTTGCGAGCCGACGCGAATATCGTAGCACCGCTAAACCGGTTTGTCCTCGACCTCGACCAGCCTTTGCACGTACGCCGCGTTCGTTTACAGGAGGCGGGTGAAAGCAGGGTTCTTCGATTCAACAAGAGCGAGGCGCGTCTTTGGATAGATTTACCAAGACGGTATGTGGCCGGCGAACGCCTCTCTCTCTCGATTGAGTACGAGGGCAGGCCGCGCGTATCGCGTTTTCAGAATGGCCGCTGGTCGGACGGCTTTCTCTGGTCGCATTCGAAAAGCGGCGAACCCTGGTTGGGCGTAAATTCGCGTCGTGGCGGCGGATACATTTGGTGGCCCTGTAAGGATGATGCCGCCGATGAGGCGGATTCTATGGCCCTGCACATTACGGTACCGGAACCTTTGACCGTAGCGGCTAACGGCACTCTGCGTGACTACGTAAGGCACGGAGGCCGCCCGCGGACGCACACCTTTCACTGGTTTATATCCGCCCCGATCCACAGCTACGGGGTGACCCTGAACATCGCGCAGTACAGCAAGATCGAGGATACCTACCAGAGTTTTGCCGGCCTGCCCGTGCCGATGACTTTCTGGGTGATGCCGGAGAATTATGTCAAGGCGATGAAACTCTTTCCTCAGTTTCGTGAACAGCTCAGTTTCTTGGAAAAAACCGTCGGTCCTTATCCCTTTCGCGCCGACAAGTACGGCGTTGCCCAGACCGTGTACAGCGGCACCGCTCACCAGACGATCAACTCTTACGGTGGCAGCTTCGAGAACAATCGCTACGGCTTCGACACGCTGCACTTTCACGAACTGACGAATGAGTGGTTCGGCAACCTTGTGACCGCACCGGACGACAGCGACAAGTGGCTGCAGGACGGCGTGGCATCTTATCTCGAAGCGCTTTATGCAGAAAGCCTGCAGGGCAGCGACGCGTATATCGACTATTTGGCCGGCTTTCGCGCCGCTATGCCAAGGCGGGTTTATCTTGCGCCGGGCGATGCGCCGGCTGCGGCCAGCCAGTCGGAAAGCGATGTGTCGCACAAAGGTGCATGGGTACTGCACTCTCTGCGCTATTTGATCGGGAAGGACGCGCTTTTTCAGATCCTGCGACGTCTCGCCTACCCGGACCCTTCGCGGGAATACGCCAGCGACGACAGCCGGCTGCACGTTCTGACCACGGCGGATTTTATCCGCAAGGTCAACGAAATATCCGGCGCCAACCTCGACTGGTTTTTTGAGCTTTATCTGCGGCAACCGGAGTTGCCGCGCCTCGAAAGCAGGCAGGAGGGAGACAGACTGTTTCTGAGCTGGCGCGTGCCTGCCGGCTTCAGATTCCCCATGCCGGTTGAGATTCAAACCGACGCAGGCATTGACAAGCTGCAGATGATTTCCGGCAAAGGTGCCGTTCGCATCCCGGCAGGCGTTGTGCCTGTGCTTGACCCGCGGAGTTGGATACTGAAAGACGAGACCACCCTTCCCACGCGCAAATACAACTAGCCCCCCGCCTGGCGTTTAATTGTGCCGGCGGCGTCTGCCGCACCCCGGGTCCCCACAAAAAGCGTTGATCTTGCCGGCCGGGCAACCTATATTGAGATTCGAGACAAAATGTGTGCGAGCGGGTGCGGTGTGGCGTCCTCGTGGATGATGCCGCGCGCATGGGTTGCGTTTTTCTAACCTGCGGATGCTGGTCGATGTGTTCGTCACCGAATAATCTGAGCCACAAAGGGTTCAA
>CAZTNL010000355.1:0-4091 GCA_964614885.1 uncultured Calditrichaceae bacterium
TTAAGAGAACGAAAAGGCAAACAGATGTTGTTATTCCGGAACGGATTCGCGCCGGGCGCGGGAGCACGCCGGTCGCGCGCCGTTCCCTCTTTGACATGAGCAATATTCTCCCTCAGATAATGCGGTTTTTCTGGCGGAGTGAGCCGCACCGCGGTGACTGTTTCCGTAACAGTTCCGGCGCGAGTGTCTCAAGTCCGATCACTCGCCTGCGCCTTCTGACGCCTGGCGCGGCCAAATTTGAACAAGCGTTGCAAAATATAAACCAGGCCGTCGCTTCAGAGTTCCTGTTCCAGGCAGGCTTTTTGTCGCCGCAAAGTTTGACAAGTATCGCGCATTTCCCTACTTTGAAGCAGTGGAGCCGTGTCCGCTTTACGTATAAACGGGAGATGAAGATGCCCACCTACCTGGACATTAAGAACTGGAATCGCCGGGAGCTTTTTCGCTTCTTCAGGGACTATGACAATCCCTTTTTCAATATCTGCGCCAATGTCGACGTGACCGCACTGAAGCGGCTCGTGTCCGGCAGCCAGGGCTTCTCTTTCTTCGCCGCATCCCTCTTCTTATCGCAAAGGGCGGCCAACGAAGTCGAGCCGTTTCGCTACCGCATTCGCGGCGAGCGCGTCCTCATCCATGAAAAAATCGATGCCGGCTCCACCGTCCTGAGGGATGACCAGTCTTTCGCGTTCGCCTATTTTGACTACGTCAACGACTTTGCCGTTTTCAACGAAACCGTGCAACAAACCGTCCAGCGCGTCAAATCGCGGGAGAGGCTGGACCCGCGGGATGACCGGGACGACCTGGTCCACTACTCGGTGATTCCGTGGATTTCGTTTACCAGCTTCTCCCATGCCCGCAGGTTTGGCCGCGAAGACTCGACTCCGAAGATCGTTTTCGGCAGGTACTTCGACGACCGGGAACGGGTGATGATGCCGGTTTCCGTGGAAGTGCACCATGCGCTGCTCGACGGCTTCCACGTCGGGCAGTATTTCGACCGCTTCCAGCGCGACTGTTCGAATCCGGCGAACGCCTTGGGTCTTCCTGACCGTTGCGTGTGAAACGCCGACCGGAATTCTGGGCAGCCATTTTTGCAGTCGGAATTTATTGCCCGGCGGCCATGTTTTGTTTTTCACATGATGAAACAAACTTAGCGCCGCACGGAGGTCTGTATGGCTGTTCTATTGCTCATTTTTCTAACCACCGCCCTGGGCGGACCACCGTACGTTCCAGGCATTCTCAACCAGAAGGCGCCACTCTGGGAGGTGAGCGAGTGGGTTCAGTTGCCGGCAGGCAGGAAATCGCTGGAACTATCGGATCTGAGCGGCAAAGTCATCTACCTCTACTGCTTTCAGGCCTGGTGCCCCGGCTGTCACAAGTACGGCTTTCCCACGCTACAACAGGTGCAGAGCGAATTTTCCGGTGACGATGGTGTCGCGATCGTAGCCGTGCAGACGGCATTCGAAGGATTTTCACACAACGGCGTGAAGCAGGCGAAGGAGATGGCGAAAAAGTATGATTTGCACATTCCGGTTGGCCAGAGCGGCGCGCGCAGTCACCCATCCCGCCTGATGGATAACTACAGGACCGGCGGCACGCCGTGGACGATCATCATTGACAGACAAGGTGTTGTTCGCTACAATGATTTCCACATCGATGCGGCCGATGCCATCCGGTTCATCCGTTTTCTCAAGGAGCAGGCGCCTGAATAACGCCGAGGTTCGCTCAGGTCAGGCTGCGCGCGGCAACGTGAATGTAAACGTCGAGCCCTGTCCCTGCACGCTCTCGACCCACACGCGGCCGCCATGCTGTTCGATCACATGCTTGACAATAGAGAGGCCAAGACCCGTGCCGCCGAGCTCGCGGGAACGCCCTTTGTCAACGCGGTAGAAGCGTTCAAAGATGCGCGTTTGATCTTCGCTCGGGATGCCGATGCCGTTGTCGCTCACAGAAACCCGCACTTCGTTTTCAAGCGCTTCCGCTGAAATCTTCACCTCCGCCTCCGGACGACCGTACTTGACCGCATTCTCGAGAAGGTTCTGCAGCACGGTTTCGAGTTCGGAGCTGGTGCCGAGAACCGAAGGCAGATCCTCTGGCAGGGCCAGTGCCAGGTTCACTTTCTGTTCCTGAAGCAGCCCCGCCAGAGAGTCTTTGACCACGTTGACGGCCATGACCAGACTTACCGTCTCTTTCTGCGGTCCCGAATCGGTGGATTCGAGACGGGAAAGATGCAGGAGGTCGCTCACCAGCTTGGTCATGCGCCGCGTGTGGCGCAGCACGGTTTGCAGAAACGCCGTTCCTTTTTCCGGCGCGAGCCCGCTATTGTCCAACAGCGTCTCCACATAACCCTGAATTGCGGTCAAAGGTGTTCTTAATTCATGCGAAACGTTCGCAACAAAGTCCCGCCGCACTCTTTCGAGGTGTTCGAGTCTGGTGACATCATGGAACACCACTACCAGACCGTCAAAGGAATGCCCCGCTCCGGGCGCCGCAATTTGCGCTTCGAGGGTCTTGCGCACCGGCGCCAGCACCTCGAACGTCACTTCACTGTCTACGCGTTCATCGGCGCATTTTTTCAGAGCGCGCAGAAGCCGGGCCTCCCGGAACAGCTCGAGCGTTGAACGCCCGACCACATCATGTTCGAACCGGAAGATGCCGTGGAAGGATTCGTTGGTCAGAAGGATCGTGCCGTGGCCATCGGTGACCATGACTCCTTCTATCATGCTGTTCAGAATAGCCGAGAGTTGGTCGCGTTCGGTTTCGATATCTCCAATGTAGCGTTGCAGGTCGCGGCGCATGCGATTAAATACGTTTCCGAGTTGGTCGATTTCATCGCTGCCTGCCGTAACGATGCGCGAGGAAAAGTCTCCGGTCGCCATCCGGTCTGCCGCTGCAGCCACCTGGCTGAGCCGTGCGCTCATGGAACGAGAAATGAAGAAGCCGGTCAGAAACAAAAGGATGAGACCGAAGGCCGCAGCAAACCCCACGAATAACCGTATCTGGCCGAGAGACTCTGCAATTTCCGAGGAAGGAACCGCGATGCGCAGAACGCCCGAAAACCCGGCGCCGGTCTTTACCGGGACGGCGAGGTAAAAAAGATCGAGATTCACCGTCGTACTAAGTCTGCGACTCTTGCCAAACCCTGCGTTTCTTGCACGAATGACCTCGGGCCGACTGGCGTGGTTTTCCACCGAACTCAGCTCCTCGAAGGCTACGTGCGAATCGCCAACGACCCTGCCCGCGCTATCGATGAGCGTGACCCGGACGCCAAGCACCTCACCGGTTCGGTCGGCCCAGTTGTCGGCGGCCGGGCCGGCGAGGTCGGCCGGCTCGAGTGTTTGCAGGTAATCACTGGCGAGAGCAAGCTCCTTTCTCCAGCGGTTCTCGAAACGGCCTTCGAAGAAATTCTCGAGCCGGTTGCTGAGATAAAATGCCATGAAGAGCAAAACTGAGGCGCCGACAAAGAGGTGGGCCGCCGTCCACTTCCACCGGATACCGACCCTCACGCCCTGTCCTCCCGAAACCGGTAGCCAACGCCCCGGACGGTCTCGATGTGGTCCCCCCAGGTCCCAAGTTTTGAGCGCAGCCGGCGCATGTGCGTATCAACTGTGCGGGTAAAGCCCGGGTAGTCGTAGCCCCAAACCGTCTGCAGCAAGCCGTCGCGCGTTTGCACGCGACCTTTGCGCTCGACCAGCGTGACCAAAAGTTTGAATTCCGTCGCTGTCAGGTCTACAGGCGTATCTTCCAGCAGCACGCTGTGCCCCGCGACGTCAATGGTAAGTCCGTCCAGTCGCATTACATCGGCTCCTGACGGTTGCGGGTGCACGCGCTTGAGAATAGCCTTTACCCTGAGCACCAGCTCTCTCGGGCTGAACGGCTTGGTAACGTAGTCGTCCGCGCCAAGCTCGAAGCCGACGACGCGATCTATCTCCTCACCCTTGGCGGTCAGGATCAACACCGGGATGTTACGGGTCGTGTCGGTTTGTTTTAGTTGTTTGCAGATTTCCGTCCCGGACATCTCCGGCAGCATCAAATCGAGAACGACCAAATCGGGCTGCTGCTCTTCGATCGCAGACAGAGCTGTGGCGCCTTCGCAG
>CAZTNL010000356.1:0-4086 GCA_964614885.1 uncultured Calditrichaceae bacterium
GGAATGAATTCAAATAGTCGACAACCTCCTGGATGGTTGTCCCGGTTGGGAAAGCCGCCTCAGCGCCCAGCGCCACGAGCGCTTCGACATCTTCGTCCGGAATATTGCCGCCGACGATCCAGGGGGGATCGAGGCCGGCGCGCTTCATTTCGTCCCGCATCTGGGCGCAAATCACTTTGTGCGTGCCGGATAGAATCGAGAGGCCGATCACGTCCGCCTTCTCCGCGCTCGCTTTGCGAACGATTTCAGCCACTGGTTTTCTCAGGCCCGTGTAGGCGACCTCAAAACCCGCTTCCACGAGGGCGTGGCCCAACACCTTCACACCGACGTCGTGCCCGTCCAGACCGGGCTTGGCCAGGAGAATTTTCAAATCGTTTTTCATTTCAACTTTCGCGTGTTTTGATTCCAAAAAAGCGCTCGCCACCGAGACACAGAGAGCGCGGAGTTCGACTTCTTCTTGGGAATATCCGAGATTTCGCCAACCCCGAGAACAAAAGAAGCAATTATTTCTAATTTGTCATTCGTAATTTCTAATTTTTTGAAAAGCAAGCAACTATGCTTCATTGCTGACAATCGTCACCGACGCAATAGCCCCAGGCCCGCCGATATTCTGCGCCAATCCGATCTTCGCCCCTTTCACCTGGCGCGCGCCGGCCCGGTTTCGCAAATGCGCGGCCAGCTCCGTGATCATCCGAATGCCCGTCGCCCCGACCGGATGGCCGCAGGAGAGCAGGCCGCCGCTGACATTGACCGGAATTTCGCCGCCCAGGGCCGTGCTTTGGCCCCGAATCATGTCCTTAGCCTCGCCCGACCGGCAGAAGCCGAGATCTTCGTAGGTGAGCAGCTCGACAATCGAGAAGCAGTCGTGTGTTTCCGCCAGGTCGATTTCCTGCAGCGGATCTGAAATGCCGGCCTGCGCGTAGGCCATTTCCGCCGCCTTCTGCGTCGCGCGAAACGAAAGAAAATCGTGGTTGGGATCGAAAAAAGGCATGTCCCAGCCGGTAGAAACGGAAAGCCCAAGTCCCTTGATGTAGACCGGCGTTTGTGTGGCGGGGTCGACATCTTCAGCCCGCACCATGATGACGCAACTGGCGCCGTCGGTGGTGGGACAGCTTTCCAGCACGGTCAGGGGGTCGGCCACCATCGGCGAGGAGAGCACCTGTTCCAGCGTGCATTCCCGCCGGTGGTGCGCCTTTTCGTTCATGGTTCCATGGTGGTGATTCTTGACCGAAACCGCCGCCAGATCGTCCGGAGTCATGCCGTATTCATGGAAATGCTTGTTGGCGTACACGGCAAACGTGCCCGCCGCCGTGAATCCTTTCTGGAAAAAGGGATGTCCATACTCCACCATCATCCTGACGATGCTGTCCTGCGGCGCCCGGTCGCGCAACTTCTCGACACCGAGCGCCAGCGCCACATCGCAGGTTCCGGCCAGTAAAGCGTTAATGCCGTTTCTGACCGCATCCGCGCCGGAGGCGCAGTAGTTGGACACCCGGGTGACCGGAATATCATACAGAGATAGCGGCTCGGCCAAATCCATGCCGCTCCTCCCCTTGAAAACACCGATCTCGGGAAAAGCAGTCGAAAGCCACGCCCCGTCGACCGCATCGAGAGAAATCCCGGCATCGGTGATGGCCTCGGCGACGGCTTCCCTTGCCAGGTCATCGTAGCTCTTGTCAAACAGCTCACCGAATTTCGTTGAGCCGGCGCCGATAATGGCGATGTTTGGACAGGTTTGTTTTTTCATCTTTTAACCTGGGAAATTAATGAACCACGAAACACACGAAGAGCACGAAGAAAAAAACAAAGACTCGGCCACGCTATCGCATTACAAGTGAACTCTTACAAAAAAACAATCTTTCTTATCAAATTGCTTTCGTCTTTCATCCGTGTTTATCCGTGGCTAAAGACTTTTCGGCTTTGCCGCGCTAGAAATAATCCAGGCTAAGGCATTGCCGTTTCCATGGTCATCTATGATCTGATTTTGGAATTGGCACAACAAAAATTCCTCCGTGACCTTCGTGCTCTTCGTGCTCTTCGCGGTGAGAATACCGTCTCCGCTTATTAGCAGTTCATTCGCTTCCAGAGGCATCATGCAAAACACACTTCCAGAAGTAGTTCGGCTTCGGGTCGCGCGCCATCATTTTGCGCAAGACCACGGTCACTTCAGCGCCGAACAACGCTTCGTCCGACTCGCGCGGGCCGATCTCATCCGTGACCTGAAGGGTCAGACGCCCGCCGCCCTGCAAATCGACCACGGCCATGGTGACCGGCGCAAAGGCGCTGGGAAAATAGTGTTCCCTGGTAAAGGTGAAAATCTTGCCGCGGCGGCTCAACTTCACCGGCTCAAACGTGTCGTTCTTGCACTGCTTGCAGCGCTGTGTTTTCAGAAAGTAGACGGAACCACACCCGGAACATTTGAAGCCTTTCAGGTGAAAAATACTCGCCTTCTCGCGCTCGAGCATCATATCCGACGAGAATATCTCCGACGTCTCTCCCGCTTCGGGGCCGGTCAGAGAGGCGTGGCGCAGCACGAGATAGTCCTGGTAGCTCGCCAGCATCCGGCCGCCGCTCAATTGCTCCGCGAGTGTCGGCGCAACCGGCTTGAACCCGTCGGTTGGATGAACCTCGAAAACGTTGGCGCCGTTGAAATAGTCGACCAACAAGGTCCGGCCGGCATTTTTCTCGACGGCGTCGATCAGCAGCAAGAGAGCGTGGCAAGCGCCGGTGAATCCGGCGCGACGAACGAGGACATCTTTGAAGAATTGCTTTTCCGCGTCGAAACCCCGCCTGGCAAATGCGCCGACAGCGCTGCGGGCGTACAGAGAGTTCAGGATCACGGCGTCGAAATCGGGGGGCTGCCCCGACCCTTCAGCGAGGAAATCATCGAGGGCATGACCGACGCTCGCCTTCAGCCCGGCATCTCTCCCGAAGCGTGAGTCGATCCGGACCGGGCTGCCCTTATAGACAAACTCCTCGGCGACAAAAGCGCTGTGCGACTTCGCCGACTGCACCGCGGCGATGCCCGCCTCGCTCCCTAACAGCAACGCGCAAGCCGCGTGGCCGGTTCGCGGCGACCGCGCGAGCTCCTCGCCGACCGGCGGAAAGTCAGCTTCCGCCGCCAGCACGAGGACGTTCCTCGCCTGACTCGAAGAAATCAAACCGTGCGCTAAAACCAACGCATCCGTGCCCGCGCGCGGGGACGCGGTCAAATCGAGCGCCAGAATGCCTTGCCGCAGCTCGAGCAATTCCGCGAGAAAAGACGCGTGGTAGCGGTCCTGGAAAACCGGGGTCGTGGTCGCAAAAATCACGGCATCGATGCAATCGGTCCGCTTTGCAGCGGCTGCGTCTTCGGGCGCCTTCCGCAGACAGGCCTGTCCAGCCGCAAACGCGAGCGTGAGCGTGTCCTCGTCCGCAAAGATGACCGGCCGCGATTGCCCGACCCGGCCACGGGATGGGTGCAAGGTGGTGTCTTCAATTCTGAAACGCGGAATGTAGACGCCGTAAGAGAGAAGGTTCGTCATGTCTTTAAACTCGAAATTCGATGATTCAAGTCCTATTGTACATTGAATTAATCATAGCGCGGCCAAGCCGCAAAGTCTTTAGCCACGGATTCACGCGGATGGGCGCGGATGAGAAACCAATGCACTCTGATAAGAAAGTGCATTCGTTTGTAACGTTCATTTGCCATTTGATGGCTTGGCCGAACCTTTTTTCCCTTCTTCGCGCCTTTCGTGATCTTCGTGGTTTCGAGCTTTTCAGGCTACACAATCTTTTGCAAAAAAATGCAAACTCTGCGTATTCTGCGCCTCCGTGGCTAAAAGCCGTTGGGGCTTCGCCCTCAGACCCCCAGCTCCTTAGCGATATTTATCTTCAAAATTTCCGAAGTGCCGCCGCCGATCAGGGTAAAGCGCGCGTCGCGGAGGTAGCGCTGCATGGGAAAGTCGTTGGCATAGCCGTACGATGCCATGATGCGCGAGGCCTGGTCGCAGATGTTGTTGGCGCATTCCGAGGCGTAGAGTTTCACCATAGACGCTTCTTTTTGCCGCGGCCGGTCCTGGTCGCTGAGCCAGGCGGCGTAGAAAA
>CAZTNL010000357.1:0-4081 GCA_964614885.1 uncultured Calditrichaceae bacterium
TGTTATTTTGTTTGTGCCGAAAAGCAGCAAGAACGTCATCAGGGTCATCGCTGCCATATTCACCGGGCTACAGCTCGTTCTGGCCGTCTGGATATACTTGCATTTCGACAGGGGTACCACGAGTTTTCAGTTTGTCGAGCAATACAAGTGGATACCGGCATTCAATATCGAATATTTCGTCGGTATCGATGGGCTCAGTGTGCCGCTGGTGATGCTGACCGCATTCCTGTCCTTTATCTGCATCTTCGCTTCGTGGAATATCGAGAAGAGCGTCAAGGGCTACTTTGCCATGTTTTTGATTCTGGACGCCGCTATGATGGGCGTCTTCTGTGCCCTTGATTTTTTCCTGTTCTATATTTTCTGGGAAGTGATGCTGCTGCCGATGTATTTCCTGATAGGTATTTGGGGCAGCCCTTCGCGGACAGATCCCGATGGCATGGTTCGCGGCGGGCCGTATGCCGCCATCAAGTTTTTCCTATACACTCTGTTCGGCAGCATCTTCATGCTGGTCGCGATGCTGGTCTTCTACTTTAACGTTAGCGATCCGGTGACCGGTGGTCACACCTTCAATATGCTGCACCTGATGAATCAGGCCAACCATGGTGGCGTGCTCAGCAATTTCACCGTACGGCTGCTGATTTATGCCGCTTTGTTCATCGGGTTCGCCATCAAGGTTCCGGTGTTCCCGTTTCATACATGGCTGCCTGACGCTCATGTTGAGGCGCCAACGGCAGTCAGTGTCATCCTTGCCGGCGTTTTGCTGAAGATGGGGACCTACGGAATGCTTCGCATCAGCTTCCCCGTGTTGCCCGACGCAATGAAGTGGCAGTATTTTGCCTACGGCATGGCTATTTTGGGTCTCATAAATATACTGTATGGCGCCTTCTGCGCCATGGCGCAGAAGGATCTCAAGAAACTAGTTGCCTATTCAAGTATCAGCCACATGGGGATCGTACTCCTCGGCATGTCCGGGTTGACGGCCATGGGCATGAACGGCGCAGTCATGCAGATGTTCAATCACGGCACCGGCACGGCCATGCTCTTCTTGCTGGTAGGTGTTATTTATGACCGCGCTCACCACCGCCGAATCGACGGTTTCGGAGGCTTGGCTACAACGATGCCGGTGTACGCCGCCCTCGTCAGCATTGCCTTTTTTGCCGGCCTCGGCCTGCCAGGATTCTCCGGCTTCATCAGCGAGGTTTTCTCATTCCTGGGCGCGTTTGGTTCCCAGATGTTTGATCTGCGTGCCATCACGATCATCTCGACACTCGGTATCGTCATCACCGCCGGCTACTTCCTCTGGGCGTTTCAGCGAATGTTCCTCGGAAAAGTCAATCCTGACTACAAAGACCTGCCCGAGATAAACGGCCGTGAGCTGTTCATGTTGGTTCCGCTCGCGGTTGTCGTGATTTTCCTAGGGGTCTATCCCGCGCCGTTGCTCGACCTGGTAAAGACGTCGATGAACCATCTGGTCGATGTAGTCAAGGCTACGGACCCCATCTTGCTGGGATTACACTGATATGGATTACACCTCGGTCATTCAAAATAATCTGAATAGCCTTACCTATTTCGTACCGGAGCTTTTGCTGGCTGGCGTTGTTCTCGCCATCGTACTCGCCGATTTGTTTCTTGGCAAAGAACGTTCAGCCTGGCTTTCGATTCTTTCTTTGGTGGGCTGTGGCGTCGTCCTGGTAGCCGTCCTCCATCAGTATGATCTTGGAAGTCGGTCAATTTTCAACGACATGCTGGTTGTAGACCCGTTTTCGTTGTACTTCAAGCTGCTTTTCCTGGCTTCGGCGATTACGGTGGTGTTTCTCTCCATCGGGTCCATCGAACTCGCCGGCCGGCCCGTAGGGGAATACTTTTCCTTGCTTCTGCTGCTGACCCTCGGTCTTTTTTTTATGGCTTCGGCGACCAACCTGTTAACGATTTTTATCTCTATCGAATTTGTCAGCATCATTTCGTTTGTGTTGGCAACCTACCTCAAATCGCGCCGCAGGTCGAGCGAGGCCGGCCTCAAATACGCGATTTATGGTGTCTTTTCTTCAGGTCTCATGCTTTACGGAATTTCTCTGCTCTACGGCCTGACCGGAACACTGAACATCTACAAGATCAGCGACGCGCTGGCCGCGCAGAGCGGTAATGACTTGGCGCTGCTCGTATCGGTTTTGCTCATCCTTGCCGGCTTCGGATACAAGGTGGCAGCGGTGCCCTTCCACTTCTGGGCCCCGGACGTATACGAAGGCGCGCCGACGCCGATCACTGCGTTCCTTTCTGTTGGCCCCAAGGCTGCCGGATTTGCCATTCTGATCCGATTCTTTAATGTAGCTTTGAGTCAAGGCGGGGGGAATGGAGTGGCTGAATGGTCGGCACTATCGGGCATCGACTGGCCGCAGGTTTTGGCCGTCATTTCGGCTGCCACTATGACGCTTGGAAATTTCGTCGCGATCAAACAGAACAATATCAAGCGCCTGTTGGCGTACTCCAGCATCGCACACGCAGGGTATGCCCTGATGGGAACGGTCCTCCTGTCAGTCGATGGCATTCATGCCACCATCTACTATCTGGCTATCTACTACATGATGAACCTCGGAGCCTTTCTGGTTGTCATCGTTTTCCAGGACCTGGTCGGCAGTGAGAAGATCGATGATTGGAAGGGACTGGCGCTAAGGGCGCCGGTGCCGGCGGTAGCCATGGGAATCTTCCTTTTCTCGTTGACCGGGCTTCCGCCGACCGCCGGTTTTGTCGGAAAATTCTATCTCTTCGCTGCGGTCATTGCGAAGGGGCCAGCGCTTTATTGGCTGGCCATTGTCGGCTTGCTCAACAGCGTCGTGGCTGTTTTCTACTACGCGAGGGTTCTCCGGGCCATGTTTCTCGACAGAGCAGAGGAGGCCGAAGGCCAGCGTCTTGTGGTGTCCCCGTTTTACACGACACTCCTGGCGGCTTTGTCGATTCCAACTTTGCTGCTCGGCCTCTACTGGGCGCCGTTGTCGGACCTGGCCACATACTCCGTCGAGTTTCTGCGCGCCTTGTGACCACTTCCGCAGCGTTTCTCACACTGGAAAGGTGAGCAGCTCGGTCATTTGGTGCTGGGACTAACTCCGGGGAATAGCTGCTCCATGCCACCCGGTTCTATTGCAGTATGATTCACTCCGCAAAAAAATCCTGGTGCTTTCGCCTCCACCGCATGGCAGCCATTGCGGCACTTGCAATTCTGCCGCTTTGGGGCACTCTCTACGGCCAGGTTACCACAATCGGATCGCGAGGCGTTGCCGTACCAGGTCTTTCAGGACCAGGGAATACGGCCCTGTCGCCACATGGGAAGCCGTTCTCCGACGCAGCTGCAACGCCGCCAGAGGTAGCAACGCGTCAATCTCAGCCGGAATCCGGCCGGCATTTCCCGGACGTCTACAAGTCCCTGGCGCAAGTCAGCGCTGAGATCGACAGCGTCCGGCATCTTTATCCGGAGCTGGTACACCTCGATACCATCGGGCTGAGCACAGGCCTGGGATTGCCAATCCAGGCGCTTCGCATTTCCGAACATGCCAGAAATACCCAGGATAAGCCGCGCATTCTTTTTACCGGGGTTCACCATGCCCGGGAGCCGCTAGGCGCCAATATTTGCATGGAGCTGGCCCGTAGACTTTGCGAGGGTTACCGAAGTGACTCGCGAGTGCGGCGCTGGCTGCAGGGGATGGAGATCTGGATTGTTCCGGTTGTGAATCCGGACGGGTACAAGTATATATTTGACCACAATCTCAATTTCCCATGGTGGCGGAAGAATCTTCGCGACAATGATGGTGATGGCCGTTTCAACCCGCTCTACGACGGTGTCGACCTCAACCGCAACTATGATTTCAACTGGAAGAAGGGGGGAGACGGGAGACAAGATAGTTGGTTCTACCGCGGTGCCCACCCATTTTCGGAGAACGAAACCCGGGCGATTCTGGAGTTGACGCGGCAGGAAAATTTTTCGATTGGAATTTCATATCAGAGCTACGGCGAATCCGTGCTTTTACCGTGGGGCAATTTTGACCGGCCGCCCGATGCGGAGCTCATCGTCGATATCGCCCGCAAAATG
>CAZTNL010000358.1:0-1438 GCA_964614885.1 uncultured Calditrichaceae bacterium
GGGTCTTGCCGGCCACCCCGCCCAGGGCGCCACCGGAAGGGGAGGGGCGAATGAAGGCCGCCTCCTGGCGCGACAACGCTTCCATCCGCGTCTTGTCGCCGAGAATGCTGCCGCCGGTCAGCGTGCTGGTCGGGTCGACCGCCAGCACCGCGACCCGGTGCCCCCGGCCGGTCAGGTAGAGGCCGAGCTGTTCGATAAGCGTGCTTTTGCCGGCGCCGGGCACGCCCGTGACGCCCACCCGGATAGAATTGCCGGTCAGCGGCAGTAGGCGGGTCAGGAGCTCGTGCGCCTGCTCTTCGTGGCCCGGAGCGCTGCTCTCGACGAGACTCACGGCGCGTCCGAGGATCGTCCGGTCCCCGCCTTTGACGCCTTCGACGTATTCGTCAATGGAGAGTTTGTTGCGTTTTGGCTTCATATCCATCTCCACCGGGAATCTGGTAGCTGTTTTATTCCACATATCGGTCGTGGAGAAAAGCGTCCCTCAGCGCCCTCTGCGTTGAAGACTTCTGCTTCGACTTCTCCGCGTATGCTGCGGACTTTGCGCTCTCTGCGTTGAAAGTCTTGACCGGCGCCGTCTCCCCGCATTGTGCTCAACCCAGCCTTTCACTCAACTTCCGCATGATCTGCAACGCCGCTTGCGGAATCACTGTTCCCGGGCCGAAGATGGCGGTGGCGCCGTTCTCCTCCAGGAATGCGTAGTCCTTGCGTGGAATAACCCCGCCGGCGACCACCAGGATGTCTTCCCGTCCCAGTCTCCTGAGTTCGCCGACAAGCTGCGGCAGCAGCGTCCTGTGCCCCCCGGCCAGCGAGCTCATGCCGACGATGTGCACGTCGTTTTCCACCGCCTGTTTGGCCGTTTCCTCCGGCGTCTGGAAAAGCGGGCCGATATCGACGTCGAAGCCGAGGTCGGCAAAGGCGGTGGCGATGACCTTCGAGCCGCGATCGTGCCCGTCCTGCCCCATCTTGGCGACGAGCAGCCGCGGCCGCCGGCCGTGCGTTTTCTCGAACGCCGCCGCGGCCTCGCGCACTTCCCGGACGAGCGGATCGTCGCCCATCTTGCTGCTGTAAACGCCTGAAATTGTTTTCACCACCGCCTTGTGCCTTCCAAATGATTTTTCCAGGGCCGCTGAGATTTCACCGAGCGAGGCGCGGGCCCGGGCGGCAGCCACTGCCAGTTCGAGCAGGTTGCCGGTGCCGTCGCCGGCCGCTGCGGTCAGCGCTGCCAGCGTGTTTTTCACATCGGCCGCATTGCGTTCCGCCTTCAGTTTTTCCAGTCGTTCGATTTGCGCCGCGCGCACCGCGGAGTTGTCGACATCGAGGATATCGAGATCGGTTTCGTCTTCGATGCGGTACTTGTTGACTCCGACGACGATTTCTTCGCCGGAATCGATGAGCGCCTGGCGGCGCGCGGCCGCTTCCTCGATGCGCATTTTCGGCA
>CAZTNL010000358.1:1538-4073 GCA_964614885.1 uncultured Calditrichaceae bacterium
GAATCGATGAGCGCCTGGCGGCGCGCGGCCGCTTCCTCGATGCGCATTTTCGGCAGCCCGGTCTCGATGGCCTTTGCCATCCCGCCGAGCGCTTCGATTTCCTGAATATGCCGCCAGCCGCGCTGCAGGAGTTCGTGGGTCAGGCGCTCTACGTAGCAGGAGCCGCCCCAGGGATCGATGACGCGCGTGATGCCGGTCTCTTCCTGCAGATAGAGCTGGGTGTTGCGGGCAATTCGGGCGGAAAAATCGGTCGGCAGGGCGATGGCCTCGTCGAGCGAGTTGGTGTGCAACGACTGGGTGTGTCCCAGCGCCGCGGCAAGAGCTTCGATGCACGTGCGCGCGACGTTGTTGAACGGATCCTGCTCCGTCAGACTCCAGCCCGAGGTCTGCGAATGTGTCCGCAGCGCCATCGACTTCGGATTTTTCGGCTTGAACTGTTTCATGAGTTTCGCCCACAGCACCCGCGCGGCGCGCATCTTGGCGATTTCCATGAAATAGTTCATGCCCATGCCCCAGAAAAATGAAAGCCGCGGCGCGAAGTCATCGATGTCGATGCCGGCGTTCAGGCCCGTGCGCACGTATTCGAGGCCGTCGGCGAGGGTGTACGCCATTTCCAGATCGGCGGAGGCGCCGGCTTCCTGCATGTGGTAGCCGGAAATGCTGATGCTGTTGAACTTGGGCATGCGCTCGGCCGTGAAGCGGAAAATGTCGGCGACGATGCGCATCGAATCTCCGGGCGGGTAGATGTAGGTGTTGCGCACCATGTACTCTTTGAGAATGTCGTTTTGGATGGTGCCGCTGAGTTGGCCCGGCGCCACACCCTGCTCCTCGGCGGTGACGATGTAAAACGCCAGCACCGGCAGGACCGCGCCGTTCATGGTCATGGACACGGATATCTTGTCCAGAGGAATACCGTCGAACAGGATTTTCATGTCCAGCACCGAGTCGATGGCAACGCCCGCCTTGCCGACATCGCCGACGACGCGCGGGTGATCCGAGTCGTAGCCGCGGTGCGTCGGCAGATCGAAGGCCACGGAAAGGCCCTTTTGTCCGGCTGCAAGATTGCGGCGGTAGAACGCGTTGCTTTCCTCGGCGGTGGAAAAGCCGGCGTACTGCCGGATGGTCCACGGACGCATGAGGTACATGGTCGCGTACGGCCCGCGCAAAAACGGCGGAATGCCCGCAGTGTAGCCGAGATGTTCGACCGCGGCCAGATCGTCCGGGCCGTAGGCGTTTTTTACGCAAATGCCTTCGTTCGTTTGCCATTGTCCGGCTGAACGTTTTGCTGGGACCGGCTGAGTTCCCGGGGCGGGCCGCAGGGAAATCTTGCTGAAATCGGGATTCGGAGTCATGGTGTTTCGCCGGGCCTGTCAGCGCCGCTTTGTTTATCGGGTTCGAGCGTTTCCAGTCCGCGCGTGAGCGCGAGGGGTTCTACCTCGAGCATCTCCTCGCCGGTCCCGTACATGGCGGCGCAGATTTCTTCCAGGGTAGCGCCGGACTCCGCCGCGGCCAGGACGGCCGAAAACCCTTCGGGGTTTCTCTCGCGATTCGCATTTCGAACCTGTTCGAGAGCTGCCGTAACCGTTTCGGTTTTACGCTGCAACTTGTATCGTCGAAGCAGCGCGGAACGCTGCTGGTAAAAGGCGAGATCCGAGTGCGGCGCATCGGCCCGGCCTGGCTTCGGGGCTGAAAAGGCATTGGCGCCAACATACCTGTCCTTGCCTGCGGCGATGTTCTTCTCTTTTTTCGCCGCCGTAAAGGCTATCTCTTTTTGCGGCAGTCCCTGTTTCAGAGCGGCGAGCATGCCGCCGGCGGCTTCGATTTGCTGGAAGAATTGCCACGCCTTTTGCGCCAGCTCTTCCGTCAGCGTTTCGATGTGCCAGGCGCCGCCTCCAGTGTCGGCGACGCGGTCAAGATGACTTTCGTTTTTCAAAATGAGCTGAATGTTGCGCGCAAGCCTTTGCGAAAAATCGTTTGCGGGTTGTCCGACTTCGTCGAAAGGCCGGACGTCCAGGCTATCGCAGCCGCCGGCCACCGCGGCCATGGCCTCGGTCGTGGCGCGCAGCAGATTGACGTGCGGATCGAGCGAGGTCTTGTTCCAGCGGGAAGTTTCGGCGTGCAGAAACATCGGCGTGGTCGTGGATTCGTCGAAAGCGCGCGCCAGGTTTCGCCAGAGGATTCTCGCGGCGCGCAGCTTGGCAATCTCGATGAAAAAATTACCGCCGATGGCAAATGAAAAGCGGAAGCGCGCCGCTGCTTCAGCTACGGAAAGATTCGTCCCCGGAGCGAGACAGGCTCGCAGGTAACTTGCCGCCGTGGCCATGGCGCACCCGAGCTCCTGCGCGGCATTGCCGCCGGCGTTCTGGTAGGGAGTGGCGTCCACGCCGAGCGTACGCATCCCCGGCAGATGTGTATTTGCCCATGCCGCCAGTTTTGCCACCCACCCAAGCAGGGTGGATTCCGTGCCGGGCAGCGCGCCTGACCTGGCCAGTTCCGCCAGCGGATCGCCGGCGATGCAACCGTGAAGCTGCTCCG
>CAZTNL010000359.1:0-4071 GCA_964614885.1 uncultured Calditrichaceae bacterium
CCGTATCGCGTTTGGTCGCTGTTGATTCTTGATCAGCATTATTCTACGAACTCGTCGGTTTGAGACCTGCTGAGGACGATTTCACCACGGTTTTCCATTTCGCGGACATGCTCGACGATGCCGACCTGGGCTTCTTCTACTTCCCGCAACCTGACCGGTCCGAGGAATTCGATTTCTTCCTTCAGTGCCTCGCTGGCCTGCTGCGACATGTTGCCGAAGATCTTGTCTTTGAGTTCATCAGAAGCGACCTTAAGCGCCATGCCCAGCGATTTCGAATCGACGCCCTTGAGAATTTTTTGAATGTCCTTGTCGCGTAACCGGGTGAGGTCTTCGAACACGAACATCAGATTCTTGATCTCCGTCGCCAATTCCGGATCCTTTTGAATTAAGATTTCCATGATATTCTGCTCAACCCCGCGGCTGGTCGAGTTGAGAATTTCGGCCAGGGCCTTGACGCCGCCGCCGAGGCTTTGGTGCGTGCTGAGGCTGCCGCCCATTTGCGTGGTGAGCGCTTCCTCGATCTCCTGCAGCAGATCCGGAGAGGTCTTACCCATAGTTGCCAGCCTGAGCGCGACTTCGCCTTGCAGGTCGGTGGATAGTTCGCTGATAATTCCGGCGGCCTGGTGGTGTTTCATATTTGCCAGAATCAGCGCAATTGTCTGCGGGTGCTCTTTTTGCAGATAGTTAAGCAGCTCGCTCGGGTGAATGGACTGCAGGAGCTTGAAGCCGCTCACCTCGGTCGCTGCCTTGACTTTTTTCATCAACCTTCGCGCACGGTCGAGACCGAAGGCATTTTCCAGAATGTCTTTGGCGTAGCCGACGCCGCCCTGGGTGACGTATTTGTCGGCGACCATCATCTCATAGAACTCCATCACGATTGAAGAGACGATCTCTCCCGAGAGATTCTTGAGCTTGGCAATTTCGACGGTCACCTGCTCCATCTCATACTCTTCCAGCTTCTTCAACAGGGGCACGGCATTGTCCATACCGATCGCGACGAAAAAGATAGCGACCTTCTGAATGCCGGTCAGTTGTGCCGGTTCTGTGATCTCTTCGGCCACTAGTCGTCATCCTCCACGAGCCAATATCTCAGAATTCTTGCAGCGCGTTCGCTGTCTTCGCCGGTGAAACGCACGACTTCACGGTTCACCTTTTCCTGGAACTGAAGTTTGGACTTGGCCTCTTTGGCGAGTCTGCGCTGCCTTCCCTCCTCGGTCACTTCGGTTTTCTCATTCAGCCCTTCTCTTGAACTCTGCGCCTCCTGCAACAGGAGTTCGCGTTGCGCGCGAAGATATTCGTCCAGACCGAGTTTTTTCAGGAGACTGCGCAAGCCCAAAAACAGCAGGATGACGCCCAGTACTGCGCTGGCGATCTTCACGTAACGCATCATCGTCTCGTTTTTGTTCAGCGAAGCCATGGCTTCGGTTTCCCGATCCAGGAAAGAACGGTCGAATGCGAGTTGCTGCACCTCGATTTGGTCGGAACGCTCATCAGCGAAGCCGACGGCGTTCTTGACGATATTGGTGATTTTCTGAATCTCTTCTTCAGGCCGGGCTGCGTTAGGCTCTTCCGGGCTTTTGTAAATCCCGTTGACGAAAACCGCGATCGACAGGTGTTTTATGTCGCCCACGCTGCCCTCATACTTTTCGACGGTCTTGTTGAGCTCGTAGTTTGTAACCGTATTTTCGCGTTTCGCCAGAGTGGTGTCGGTATTGGTGGTTGTCTCTTCGTTTCGCTCTTCGCTGAGCACAACGGTGTTGTCGGGGTCGACCTTCTCTGAGGTACGGACGATTTTGTCGAAATTGAGCTCAGCCGACACGCGAACGATGGAGTTGTTTTCGCCAAGCACTTTGTCGAGCATGGTTTGGGCCTTGGCGGCGAGATACTTCTCAACGTTTTGGCGCAGTTCGTACTGGCTGCTGCTCAGGCCGATCTCGGCATCGGCATGCTGCGCCTTGGTCAGCATGTGACCGTAGGTGTCGACGATGGTGACATTCGCAGGCTCGAGGCCTTCTACGCTGGCAGCGACCAGATTGGTTATGCCGTTAATCTGACCCCGGTCCAGCACTTTTTGCGGCCGCAACTGAACGATGACGGAGGCTGTCGCCTTCTTTTGCTGCTCTGCAAACAGTCTCTGTTCAGGAATGACCAGGTGAACGCTGCTCTGCTGGATGGCCTCGATTTGGGTGATGGTGTTCGACAACTCGCCCTCGAGCGCCCGTTTGAGATTCACCCGCTGCATAAAATCCGTGAGCCCGAGATTGTTCTTGTCGAACAGTTCGTAGCCGACGGCACCCGACGAGATGATGTTGTCTCCCGCGTACTTGATGCGGAGTTCGTACACATCTTCTTTTCGCACCATGATTGTGGTGCCGCCATCCCTGAGCTGGTAGGGAATGCTGTTTGATTTGAGGTCCTCGACGACCTTTGCTGTTTCGGCGGCGTCGAGTTTTGAATAAAGCAGCGCAAAGTCGGGCCGGCTCGCCCAGACGAGGAGCATCACCAGAGCGAAGATAACCGCTCCGGTCACCGCGGCCAGCGCTACTTTTTGCGCGCCCGAGAGTTTGGCGATTTGTTCGCGCAGCTTTTGAAAAATAAGACTGTTCACTGCTTACCTGCCCTTAAACCTGAGTTCGGGAAAGTTCCTGGTAGGCTTCCAGGAGTTTGTTTCTGATTTCCAGGAGAAACTTGAAGCTGATATCCGCTTCCTCACCCGCTGCCATCACCTGATGTAGCTGAATGTCCTTGCCCGCGACGAAGTCCTGGATAGCGTCGCCGGCCACGTCCTGAAGCTCGTTGACCTTGCCCACCATTTCGGTCAGGGTATCGCCGAACGAGGGCACCTCTTTCTTGCCGCCTTTGTTTTGCTCGACCTTGAGGGTCTGGTTCAAAAAACTTTGCTGGAGTTGGTTTACTGTCGGCATGATTGATTTCCTGTTATCTTAAGCTTTGACATCGATAATTTGCCCTAACTCGGCAACCGTCTTGGCTCTGCCGCCCGACTTGTGATAGAGCTGGGCGCTTTTCTCCTGCAGGACCGAAATGGCCGCGGCCAACGTTTGTTCGCGCTTTGCCTGTGGTCCCGATGCCGCTTTGCCGGGCCCGGCTTGCGGCTGCACGGACGAACGCGCAGTCCCGACTTGTCGCTGCGGTGCAACGGCCGGCTTTGCCTGAGGTTGGGCCGGCCGCAGTGGCGCCGCCGGCCTGGCTGCCTCGCTGGTGATGCGTGGGAAAATGACCGGTTTGACGGTTGCCATAATCGACTATATCTCCAGCGACTTGCGCGCAAGACTCTTGGTTGCGTTCATAACGGTCACGTTGGCTTCGTAAGCCCGGCTGGAGGAAATCAAATCGAGCATTTCGGAAACGACGTTGATATCCGGGAAGCGGACGATGCCGTTGGCGTCGGCGTCCGGGTGGCTCGGGTCGTATACCTCTTTGAACTTGCCGAGCTCTTTGACATCGGTCTTTATTTCGTCGCCACCGGTCCGGTTGATGCGCTGCGGCTGGTAGCGCGAGCTGCGAAAGTGATTCTTGCCGTTAACGCGCAGCTGCATTCTCGCATTTCTCAGTTCGTGCGAAAAGGCATGTCGCTGCGAAATCATCTCGCGGACCAGTTGCTTGCGGCGGTAGGCGCCGCCTTCCAGCGTGCGTGTCGTGGTAGCGTTGGCAATATTTTCGGCTGTCAGCGCCAACTGTTTCTTTTCGGCGGACAGGCCGGCGGCGCTTATCTTGAAGGTCGAGAAGAAATTGCTCAGATCCATGCCCATGTCGGTCCTCTTCTGTTAATAAGCAGTATCGCTTCGGCTATGACGGCCTAGGCCACCCGTCCGGAAATACTCTGCTTTATCTGCTCATAGCCTCCGCGCAGCTTGCGCGCGACGAAGTCGAATCGAATCTGATTGCGGGCCAGCTCGGCCATTTCCTGTTCCAGGTTCACGCGGGTGTCGGTTTCTTCTACCCGTTCCCGCAACGACTTCATCGTGTTGCCGATGTCGAAATGTCTCGGGTCCGATTTCTTGCCGACCGGCCTGGATTTTTCCATCGCCCGCAGCAGTTCATCTTCGAATT
>CAZTNL010000360.1:0-4042 GCA_964614885.1 uncultured Calditrichaceae bacterium
GGTGAGGAGATCGTCATGGATTTTCCGGAGTTGCCGCCGTATGGCGTCGACCGCGGCAACGGGCTCAAAGTGGAGGCAGGACAATGAAGAAAGAAGCGAAGCAAAAGCAGGCAGCACTGCCCGCTGAACTGGGCTGTCTCAGCAGAAGGCAGTTTCTGTTCTACAGCGCGACCGCAGTTTCCACCGTGGCTCTGAGTTCCGTGTTTCCCGGATCGGGCGCGGTGCTTGGCGCAGAAGCGCTGTTTGCAAAATATCCGAAGAAAAAAATCGTATCGCTCGCCGATCTCAGGCAGGATACGCCCATCGATTTCCTCTACCCGAATGACGACGCGACCTATGCGCAATGCTTTATCGTCAAACTCGGTGAAAAAGCCGGCGGCGGTGCAGGCCCCGACCAGGACATCGTTGCGTTCAGCAGCCTTTGCACCCACATGGGGGGGCTCCTCAACAAGTCTTACAAGCCGGAGCACAAAGTGGCAGGTCCATGCCCGTCGCACCTGACGACCTTCGATCTGACGCGGCATGGCATGGTCGTCGCCGGCCATGCGGTCGAAAGTCTGCCCCAGATAGTGCTCGAAGTCAAAAACGGCAGTGTGTACGCCACGGGAGTCGTCGGCCTGATCTTTGGCGGCGCCAGCAACCCTGGTGTCTAGGCTGAGCCCGGAACAGAGGAAACAGGAGAAAGACAATGAGTAAAGTTCAACACATAGATTCAGTTCCCTTGCCGCCAAAGGATGCAGATGTCCTGACCACCTGCTGCGACTACTGTATCGTCGCCTGCGGGTACAAGATCTACCGCTGGCCGGTGGGCAAGGAAGGCGGTGTAAAAGCCGGCCAGAACGCTTTTGGTCGCGATCTTCCGATCGCGCTGGACAAAGGCGGATGGGTCAGTCCCAACATGCACAATATTGTCTCGCATGAAGGCAAGCCGCATCATGTCGTCGTGGCGCCCGATTCCGAGATTGAGGTCGTCAATAAAGGTGGCAATCACTCGATCCGTGGCGGTGCGATCGCGCAAAAATGTTACAATCCGCAGAAGCCGACCAGCGATCGGCTGCAGTTCCCTCAGATCCGTATCGGCGGGAAGCTGGAGAAAATCTCCTGGGACGACGCGTTTACCATCTTTGCCGAGACCTCGAAGTACGTCATCCAAAAGTACGGCGTGCATGCCTGGGCCCAAAAACAGTTCTCCTACCAGTTCTGGGAGAATACCTACGCCCTCACCAAATTCGCGCTGCGGAAAATTGCCACGCCGGCCTTCGCCTGGCACGACAACCCGACCGTTGCGCCCTCCACTCCGGGGTTTCGCGACGTCGGCGTCGATAATTTCGGCGCCTGCTACGAGGATTACTACCTGGCGGACACACTGGTGATTTCAGGCACCGATCCATTTGAAACCAAGACCATCATCTGGAACGAATGGATCATGAAAGCCATCGTGGAACACCAGCAAAAGGTCATTTTTATCAACCCGCGGAAGACCACCGGCCCCGCCTTTGCTGAAGAACATGGCGGCCTGCATCTGGCCATCAATCCCGGCACCGATACCGTGCTGCACATGGCCCTGGCCCGGATCATCCTGGAGAACGGCTGGGAGGACAAGGAATGGATCAAAAAATACACCAACAACAAATGGGAAACAGATTCCGGTTTCGGCCAGGGCACGCGCAACACCGACTGGCAGTGGCGTACGACCTGGGGAACGTTTGAAACCAAGGGGTACGAAGACTACAAGAAGTGGATTCTGAGCCAAAAGGAATCGGATCTCGCCTACGCCGCCGACGTGTGCGGGCTCGACGCGGATGATATCCAGTGGGCCGCCGAAATGATGGCGAAGCCCAACGCCGACGGCTCGCGGCCCAAATCTACTTTCGGCTGCGAGAAGGGCAACTACTGGTCGAACAACTACACGAATACCGCTTCGTTTGCTTCTCTCGGCATTCTTTGCGGCGCAGGAAACCGTCCCGGGCAGATGATCGCGCGCTTCGGCGGCCACCAGCGCGGCGGCATGAAGGGGGGCAAGTATCCGGTCAACCGGTCGCCGGAAAAATTTGGCGGCCGCCGCAGAAAGCCGCTCGACCTCGACCGCTGGGTGCAGGCCGGTAAGGTCCGCTTCGCGTACGTGGTTGGCACCACCTGGACCGCGGCGATGTGCGGCTCCGGTGAGCTGGCGGAAGTCTTCCGCAATCAAGTCACCCGCAACCCGAACCAGCCGAAGAATGCTGCGGTAGACCACGTGATCGAGACTTACAAGAAGCGCGTCGACAGCGGCGGTATGGTTTTGGTGGATCAGGACATCTACCTGCGCAGAAACATCGGCACCGAGATAGCTGATATCGTTTTCCCTGCCGCCACCTGGGGCGAGTGCGACTTTGCCCGCGCCAACGGCGAGCGCCGCATTCGACTCTATTCGAAGTTTTACGACGCGCCCGGCGACGCCAAACCTGACTGGTGGATCGTGGCCCAGATCGCGAAGAAGATGGGCTTCAAAGGGTTCGACTGGAAGGATTCGAACGAAGTGTTCGAGGAGGCCGCCCGTTTCAGCCGCGGAGGCAGAAACAACTACCATCCGCTGGTCAAGATGGCCAAGAAAAAGGGGATGAAAGGGCACGAACTGCTGCGGCAGTATGGCACCACAGGCATCCAGGGTCCGATTCGACTTGAAGGTGGCGAGCTGGTTGGCACCAAGCGGCTGCACGACTCGACGTTGAAGCTGCCGGAAACCGGGCCGGAAAAGGAAACCGTATGGGCGAAGTGGCTCACGGGCTTCAAGAGCCAGACCGGCAAGGCCAACTTCATGAAGTCACCCTGGTATCTTTTCGGTGACTTTTATGACCACATAAAGCCGCGGGATGGCGAGGTCTGGGTGCTGAATGGACGAATCAACGAAATCTGGCAGTCGTGCTTCGACGATGTCAAGCGCCGGCCGTACATTACCAACCGGTTCCCGGAGAATTTCATCGAAATCAACCCGGTAGACGCCAAGACGCTCAGTGTCGAGAGCGGTGACTACGTATCTGTCGAGAGCGACCGCGTGCCGGTGCAAAAGTCCGGCTTTTACGGCCGCGACACTGACGATTTGCTGTTTACGAATTTGCTGAAGAACGGCCACATCAAGTTCGTTTCGGCCAAAGTGAAGGCGGTTGCCATCGTCATGGATGTGCCCAAACCGGGCGTGACCTTCATGTACTTTCTCAACCCGGACAATCCGGCAAACTCGCTGACACCGCGCGTTCCCGACCCGATTTCCGACAACTATCGCTTCAAACTCGGGGTCGGCAAGGTCAAACGTCTCGGAGAGTCGCCGTACAAGCACGATTTTACCCGGATGACTTTTCGCTCGCGGGCTATCGTTTAGTTCGCACCGATGTACCCGGCGGGATGCAGACTCTGCGAGTACGGGCATCTGCATCCTCGCCGGGTTTTCTTTTACCATTATGTATGTAAGGATATCTTATGAAATACCTCATTCACATCTCCCTGCTTCTGGGTCTTTTCGCCACCTCCGCATTTGCCGGAGGAACGATCAAAGGAAAGGTTATTTACAAGAAGAAGCGGTGGGTCCGCAATACAGCGGTTTATCTCGAGAACGTCAAGGGAGACTGGAAGGCCGAGGCTGTCCGTATCGACCAGAAAGGGAGCACCTTCATACCCAAATACAACCCCATTATCGTTGGTTCCAAGGTCACATTTGTCAACTCAGACCCAACCGAGCACAACGTCTATTCGCCGGATAACGAGAAATACGATTTAGGCACTGAGCCGCAAGGCGGTGAACTGAGCCATGTGTTCAAGACACCCGGAGTTTACACGCAGCTGTGCAAATTGCATCCAACCATGCTCGCCTACATATTCGTTCTGCAGAACCCGTTTTTTGCGATGACGGACAGACAAGGCGCCTTTTCCATTGAAAATGTTCCTCCGGGCAAGTATAAACTGGTAACCTGGAACGAACGCTACAAAGCCGACCCGGTGGAGGTGGTTGTGAAAGAGGGGGCTGGCGCTGAAGTGGAAATCAAGCTGCATCGCTAGGCTGAGCCCC
>CAZTNL010000361.1:0-4032 GCA_964614885.1 uncultured Calditrichaceae bacterium
CGGCGGAAAACTTTGGCGCTGTGGGATAGCTCGTGTAGCGTGGCCCGGGCTTGTCGTAGCGCCGCAGCATGTCTATATCGATATTCATTCTATTCACCCGATCTGATTCTGGCGCTTTCGTCCTTGACCGCCTGTACAAAGGCCTGTGCGTGCGCCACCGGCGTTTCCGGCAGGATGCCATGGCCCAGGTTGAACACGTGCCCCGGGTCGCGTCCGAAGACATTCAGGCAGTTCACAACTTCCCGGCGAATAACTTCCGGGGATGAGAAGAGCACGCACGGGTCGACGTTGCCCTGCAACCCGACTTTGCCGGCGACTTGCTGCTTCGCCACTGCCAAATCCTCACACCAGGAAACGCTGAGAACGTCCGCCCCGATGTTCGCGAGCTCCTCGAAGGAATGACCGGCGTCCCGGGCAAAAACGATAATCGGCACGCCGGTTGATTTCACCTTGCTGACGACTTGCCGCAAGTAGGGCAGCGAAAACCGGCGGAAACATTCGGGCGTCAGGATGCCGGCCCAGCTATCAAAGAGTTGCAGCACCTGCGCGCCTGCCGCCACCTGCGCGACAAGATAGTCGCCGACGGCCGTGGCCAGACGTTCCAGAAGCTGCTCCAGCAGTTCCGGATCGCCGTAAAGCAGCTTCTTGACTTCTGCAAAGTTTTTTGAGCCGTGCCCCTCGACCATGTAAGCCGCCAGGGTCCAGGGCGCGCCGGCAAAGCCGATGAGCGGCACGCGACCGGCCAGCTCCTTCCGCACCAACCGGAGCGCATCCATCACGTAACTCAGGTCGGCGGCCGCGTCGATAGTGCGCAGAGCGTCGAAATCGGCACGGCGGCGCAGCGGCTGGTCGAAGACAGGACCACGGCCTTCGTGGAATTGCAGATACATGCCCATGGCATCCGGAATGACGAGAATGTCCGAGAAAATGATCGCCGCATCGACCCCAATAATGTCGACCGGCTGCAACGTCACCTCGGCCGCGAGCTCCGGGGTGCGGCACATGGTCATAAAATCGGCTTTGGCGCGCACGGCCTGGTACTGAGGCAGATAGCGCCCAGCCTGGCGCATGATCCAGACCGGCGTTCGCTCTACCGCCTGCTGCCGGCAGGCCCGGAGCAACAAGTCGTTTTGTAGTTTATCTGTCATGGTCAAAATAATCCAAAATTGATTGTACAAATGCCGGTATCGTCGACTCAGCCGGCACAATATCCGCCCGATAGCCGCTGCGCTCAATAGCATTTTTTGTCACAGCGCCAATCGCGGCCACCACAGCACCGGCCTGGCGCCATTTCCGAAACCTCGCCTCGCTGACGAGCTCCAGGAGACGCAGAAATGTCGACGGGCTGGTGAATGTCAGCACATCCGGCACAAAGTCTTCCGCAAGCAGCGGTGCAGAGTCGACCTCATCGGCCGACACGGCCCGGTTCTTGTAGACCGGCACAGAGTCGACTTTTGCCCCCATGCCCTCAAGACTTCGCGGCAAAAGGCCGCGGCTCTTCTGTGGCGAGATGAGCAAAATTCGACGTCCGGCAATATCGAGCTTTTCAAATTGTTTTACAAGGAATTCAGCGTTGAATTTCTCCGGCGTCACGGCAACATCCAGGCCGGAGTCCCTCAGCACACGTTCGGTCGTCGAGCCCACGGCAGCGACTTTGCAGCCAGAGAGTGCGGCAAGGTCTAACCCGTGTTGACGGAGCCTGCTCAGGAAACGTTCGACACCATTGACGGAAGAGAAAATGAGCCAGTCGTATACTTCGAGGTGTTCAAGCGCAGCGTCGCAGGCCGCCCAGGAATCGGGTTCGACGATTTCGATAGTGGGAAAAGGGATCACTTGCGCGCCGGCGTCCGAGAGTCTGGCAACGAAGTCGCCAGCTTGACGAACGGCACGCGTGACGACGACCGTTCGACCGGCCAGGCTAGACATCTTCCGCGTTGCTGCCGACAACCGGTGCGATCTCGGCAGCCGCTTGCAGGGCGAGACGTGAGGCGTCCTCGATACGACCCGAAAGCTTCAGCCGCCTGGTTTCGTCGCCACTGTCGTCGGCGCCAAAGGCCAGCAACTCGACTTTCTCACCGATTTGCCGGCAGTATGCGCCCATGGGTGTGTGGCACCCCCCACCCATCGCTTCGAGAAACACACGCTCCGCCTCGACGCAGTTGTCTGTCACCGGGTCGTTTAGGGGTGCGAGCAAAGTTGCAGTGTCCTCATCGCCTTCACGAATCTCGATACCCAGGGCGCCCTGTCCGACCGCTGGAATCATGTCGTCGAGACTGATGAACTCCTGGATACGGTCATCCCAACCCATGCGAATCAGGCCGGCTGCAGCCAGGAGGATGCCATCATACTCTTCTGACTCGGACTTGCGCAAACGGGTATCGATATTACCGCGGATGTCGATGACGGTCAGGTCTGGCCGGCATTTCAGCAGTTGTACCTGACGGCGCAGGCTGCTGGTACCGATTTTGGCGCCGGACGGAAGGTCGGAAAGTGGTGTATCGTGGCGCGTCACAAGCACATCGCGCGCGTCTACGCGCCGGCTCACGGCGCCAAGCCCCAGTCCGGCGGGGAATGCAGCCGGCAGGTCCTTCATGCTGTGAACCGCCAGGTCGATGTCGCCGGCCAGCATGCGCTCCTCAATCTCCTTGACAAACACGCCCTTTCCGGGCACCTCGCTCAGAGTTCTATCGAGAATCCGGTCGCCGGTTGTGACGATCTCCACAATTTCTATCTTCAACTCGGGGTTCATGCGCGAGAGTTCACCCACGACCCAGTTGGTTTGTGCCTTAGCCAGCAGACTGCGCCGCGTACCAATTCTCAGCACCTTATTCTCTCCCTCGTTGATATCAGACATCTGTCAGGCAGCCTCCAGGCCGAACAAACGCCGCACGTGGCCAGCACACTCCATGGCATTACCCTTCTCCGCCTCGGTGCGCAGGTTCACGATGGGCTGGTGCAGCATTTTATTGACGATGCGACGGGTCAAATCCTGCACGATTTCAGAATCGCTGCTCGACAAGTTGATATCCAGCCTGCGCAGGGCGCGTTCCAGTTCCTGTTCTCTGATTTCGTCCGCCCGCTTCCTCAGATCCAGAATCAGCGGCTTGACTTCAAGAGACTGCCGCCATGCGCCGAACTCACGAACCTCTTCTTCTATGATGAGACGAACCTTAGCCAGTTCAGCGCAGCGCAGTTCCTTGTTCGAATCGATGGCCGCCTGAAGTTCGTCAATATTGAGTAAAGTGATACCGTCGATTTCGCCAACAGTGGGTTCCACATCGCGGGGCACAGCAATGTCGAATAACATGAGCGGGCGGCCCTGCCGAACCTCCGCCACTGACTCCATGGTCTTGTGCGTAATAATGACATGCGGAGCCGCCGTCGAGCTTATGACCACATCTGCGGCCGCCAAACAGCGATCGAGCTGCCCGAAATCACATGCAGAGATCGAGTCGTCCTGCGTCAACTCCGCAATTCGCTCCTTGGTTCTGTTAACGACGGTAATGCGCCCGGCGCCGTATTTCCTGAGCGCTTTGATCGTAAGTTGGCTCATTTTGCCGATGCCGACGATGACGATATGTTTGCCATCGAGGTCACCGAGGGCGCTATGGATATGTGAAACCGCAGCATGGCTGATGGAGAGAGAATGCTCCCCGATCGAAGTCTCATTTCTGACCCGTTTGCCAACCCTGAGGGCGTGCTGAAAAAGCGCGGACAACTGAATTCCAACAGTACCATGGGACTGCGCGGCTTCAAACGCTTGTTTGATTTGCGCCTGAATCTGGGTCTCGCCCAGCACCATCGATTGGGTACTACTTGCTACCGAAAAAAGGTGGTGGATAACGTCATCGCCGGTCAGGGTATACAAGTGGCTTTCGAACTCAGACCGCGGCAGGTCGTGAAAACCCGCCATGAAATCGATGACCGTGTCCACGCCACTGTCGTCGGGCGCGACTGCGTACACTTCGACCCGGTTACAGGTCGACAAAATGGTTGCCTCTGAGCACCCGCCTTCCGTGCGTGTTCTGTATA
>CAZTNL010000362.1:0-4009 GCA_964614885.1 uncultured Calditrichaceae bacterium
AACGGGCTGGAGCGCGTTCCGATCATTGCCTTTACGGCGCACGCGATTGAGGGGTATCGCGAACGCTGCCTCGAAGGGGGCATGGATGATTTTATCACCAAACCGATCCGAAAAAAGCGCCTTATCGAGACCGTGAACAAGTGGCTGGACGCGCGGCCGAGTGTGCTCGTCGTCGACGATACCACCGACAATCTCGCCTTGATGAAAAACTATTTTCGCAAACAGCCCGGCTACCGCGTCTTTTTTGCCAGCAATGGCGAAGAGGCGATCAACTCCTTCAAGCAACGCACCATCTCGCTCATTCTCATGGACATGGAAATGCCGGTCATGGATGGTTACACCGCCACCCGGAAAATTCGCTCTCTCGAAAACGGGCGCGATATTCCTATCCTGGCCCTGACAGCTCATTCCGATTCGAAGCGTCTGAAGAAGTGCTTCGAATCCGGCTGTGATGAGGCGCTGACAAAGCCGATTCGCAAGAAGCAGTTGTTTGAAGCTGTCAGCCGTTATGTCAACTGACCGGCGTTCAACGGCGCCGATGCCATGGTGCGCATCCGCGAGCTGTCTGGCGCGCCTGATGACTGGCTAAAGATTGTCTGTGTAGTCCCCGGAGCAAACCGCGTGAGAAGCTACTGGAGGCGCGGCGTCAAGGTTGTCCGGAAAAATGCCGAATACAGAAACAGACAGATGTGGGATTCCAAAAGCAAGGGACCGAAATGAACTGTAATCATCGTATCCTGATCGTTGATGACAACGAAGCCATTCATCGCGACATCAGAAGCATTCTTGTCGGACCAGATTTCGCGGAGGACAAGGAAACGTTGGCGCTCGAGCAGGAGCTTTTCGATGACGAGGCCGCTTCAACCGAAGCTGCCGCTTCGCATGTCGAGCAATACGGAATAGACGACGCCTACCAGGGGGAGGATGCGATTGAAATCGTAAGGCAGGCTGCGCGGGATAGCACCCCCTACTCCCTTGTTTTTATGGATGTGCGGATGCCGCCCGGCCTCGATGGGGTTGAGACGATCAAAAAAATCTGGGAAGATTGTCCCGACGTTCAGATGGTCATCTGCACCGCCTATTCCGATTACTCGTGGGATGAAATCGTCGCCAACTTCGGCCGCACCGACAAGCTGCTCTTTCTGAAGAAACCGTTTGATACCACCGCGCTCAGGCAGATCGTCTTCGCTATGACCGAGAAATGGCGTCTGGAGCAAACAGTGCAGCGTCTGAGCGACGGGACCGACACCGTCGGCAATGCCGCTTCTTCGCATCCAGACTCTCCGGAATAGCCTCCGATGCGAACAAAAGATGTCGAAGCAGGTCCCTGCGCCTGGCAAATACGCATTTCCGTACTCGTTGCGCTCCTGTGTTTTATGGGCCCCCTTTTCTGTCAGGATAAGCCCCTTGCGCTTCACGCTGTCTCGTTTCACCCACTGACGATTGAAGACGGTCTTTCGCAGGGCACCATCAATGCCATCTTGCGCGACAAGCAGGGCTTGATGTGGTTTGCCACCCAGGAAGGACTCAACGTATTTGATGGATACACCTTCAAAGTTTATCGTCACGATCCGTCGGACAGTCGAACACTTTCGGCCAATTGGGTGCGGGCGCTGCACGAGGACAAACTCGGCCGACTTTGGATCGGCGCCTACGGCGGCGGCCTGAACCGGCTGATAACCGAGCCGGGCAAAAGCGAGACCGTACAACGATTTCCGCACGACCCGAATAAGCCCGGCAGTCTCATGAGCAATACCGTCACAGCTCTGTGCGAAGATGCGCACGGGGCGCTGTGGATCGGTTCATACCGGGGGGGACTTTGCCGGATGGATTTGTACAGCGGTGAACTCGGTCGTTTTCAGCATTTTGCCAGCAATCCGGCGGACCCGGCCAGCCTGCCGGGGTACCACGTTACCGCCCTCTACGAAACGCGGGAGGGCGAACTCCTGGTGGGCACGCGAGACGGTGGTTTGGCTTACACGTTGCAGCCGGAGGCGAAGGAGCCGCGCTTTAAACGCGCAGGTTATGAGCCTGGCTGGAGGAGTAGGTCTGAGAGCAAACGGATCACGACGATCTTTCAGGATCATCAGGGCGTGATCTGGGTTGGCTCCGAACGGGGCCTCTTCAGATTCGATTCAGACAACGGCTTGCTGATTCCGGCCGATGTGCCAGTTACGGGGCGTTTTGATGTTGCCGAGGCCTCCATTGCTGCAATAGTCGATGATGAGGCCGGACGTCTTTGGATCGGCGCCAATGGCGCGGGGCTTGGCGTTCTGGATGCGAAACGTCAGGAGATTTCGCACTACGACTACATCAGCGACAGGATAAGCTGGCCTAATTTTGGCGACGTGCGCTCGCTCTATTCGGACAACGCCGGCTCCGTTTGGGTTGGCACCTCCACGGGAATCGTCCAGGTGCGCAGGAGGCGCCGAAGTTTCGAGACCTTCAGGTTCGACCACAATGATACGAGTAGCCTTAGCTACAACGTGGTCTGGTCATTCGGCGAAGACAAGGACGGCGATCTGTGGGTCGGCACCAAAAAGGGACTGAATCTTTTCGATCGACAGAACTATACGTTCCGGCGCTACTTTCACGATTCCGCCAGGCCATCCAGTCTCAGCGACGACGATGTGCGCGCAATTTACACCGACGCCTCCGGCCGCACCTGGATCGGCGCCGACGGAGGCGGCCTCGGGTTGCTTCTTTCCAAGAAGTCAGGCCTGCGCTTTCGGAACTATCGGCATGATCCTGATGACCCCGCCAGCTTGAGCAACGACCGGGTCATGCGGGTGTACCAGGACAGGAAGGGCATCCTCTGGGTCGGAACCTATGGCGGCGGATTAAATCGTTTCGATCCGGAGTCGGGCAAATTTACCGCCTTCCTGCACGATAAGAAGGATTCGCTCAGTCTGGCCCACAATACCGTTTATGGCATACAGGAAGATCATCTGGGGATTCTTTGGGTCGGCACCCTCGGCGGCGGACTTTCCTACGTGCTTCCGCGGGACCGGGAAGCCATGCGCTTTCACACCTTTCGCCACAATTCGGCTGACCCGACCAGCCTGGGCGACAACACGGTCACGCATGTTTTCGAGGATAGCGGCGGCACAATTTGGGTGAGCACCATTTCCGGACTTAGCCGATTCGACCGCAAGACCAACAGCTTCAAAACCTACACACAGAAAGACACGCTCGCCAACAGTCTTATATATGGAATGACCGAGGATGAAAGCGGCCGGCTTTGGGTGAGCACAAATCATGGCCTGTCTTCCTTCGATCCGGCCCGGATGGATTTCAAGAACTACGACATTAGTGATGGCCTTCAGAGCAACGAGTTTTGTTCTGGCGCTTACTACAAAGACCACGGCGGAACCTTGTTTTTTGGCGGGGTCAACGGCTTCAGCTGTTTTCATCTAGACAGTTTGCGGGATGTAGATAGCAGGCCCGCGGTGGTCTTGCGTTCGGTACGGATATTCAACCGGCCACTCGAGGCAGTTACCGGCATGCGCGAGTTGCATCTCTCACACGAGCAAAACACGCTTTCGTTCGAGTTCGCGGCCATCGAATATAGTTTTCCCAAGAAAAACGAATACGCTTACATGATGACCGGCGTCGACAAGGATTGGAACCGCAGCGGAACCCGGCACTACGCGACCTACACGAATCTTTCGCCTGGACACTACACGTTTATGGTCAGGACGGCCAGTCACGGCCACATGTCACAGGCTGCGCCGCTCTCGTTGGACATTACGATTACGCCGCCGTTCTGGCGGACGCCATGGTTTCTTGCGCTGGCGGTGTTTTCCATGATTTCGCTGGTGGTTACGGGAGAGAAGATGCGGGTCAGCCGGATAGAGCGGCACAACCGTCAGCTCGAACACGAGGTCGCCATTCGAACCGAAGAGCTGAAAAGCAAGAACGAGAAGCTGCGTGAAACCCTGAGTGAACTAAAGCGGATGCGCGTTGAGCTTCTGGACAATGCCCACAAGGCCGGAATGGCGGATTTGGC
>CAZTNL010000363.1:0-2493 GCA_964614885.1 uncultured Calditrichaceae bacterium
CTTGCTCAAAGCCGGCGCCGATTTCATCTTCCTGCGCGCCGCCGCCCGGGTGTTTGGACATCACGTGAGCCGCGGTGTCTTTGCTTTGACGGCAACCGCGCACCCGTTCTACCTCGTCATCGCCGTGCTCGGCGGGCAATTCGGCGGCTTTGAGTGGAAGGGGAGATCCTTTAGCGCTAGCCGGTGAGATTGAAGAAGCTATTCAGGCAAAAGAGCGGCAGTGTCACGATTTTTGTGTAACTACCGAATTGTCCTTTGGTAAATAATTCTTGTGTAAGCTTTATCAATCAGTCACAATTACACAAGGAGGCCATCATGTCCATTAGCGAAGAGCTTATCGCCGAGCTGCTCAAAGATTACAAGTCCCCCGAGGACTTGCCTGGCAAGAACGACATCTTAAAACAGTTGCAGAAAGCGGTCATCGAAAAAGCGCTTGAAGCCGAAATGACCCACCATCTGGGTTATATGCCAGGCGCGAACGCGCCGAGTCACAGCCTGAAGGCGTGTGCCACCCAATTTTATAGCTTTGTGCGGGGCAGCCGGCGTTGGGCCAGATGGTGGCTGAGCTGGTCAACGATTTTCAGCCGGAAGGTCGGTACGCGAGGACGTTTAATGCGTCAAACATGAGTTCCGGGATCTATTTTTACGTCCTGAGACGCGCGGATGCCATCATGACACGGCGTATGCTTTTGGCGAAGTAACCTCTCTCTCACTTCCCCGGCACTTTGCGAGTGCCGGGGAAGTTAACATGAAATACCAATTCATGCCTCCCCCCCGGGTGCCCCGGGCCTTACGATTTCATCCGCGCATGGCACGTGGCTTCAGCCCGCGCCTTAACCAATACGGCCAAGCAATCCTGGCGCGCCGGGGATTTGTCGGCCGCCGGCCCGGCCCGCCAGGTAATCCCCGGCGCACCAACGGATGAGCACTAAGCAATTGCATCGCCCTGCTGTCGCACCGCCCGCGCTCAGGGGCCGGATTCGTTCGCAGAATCACCAAGCCGCTTGATATTTCCCCGCAAGATGCGTATTTTCCTTCCGATTTCAAGTGAAACTGCAAGGATCTTACGGCGAAATGAAATGAACTATTGTAGCAATTGCGGCCATAAAATTTCCTTTGGAGAGGTGCCGGAAGAAGACCGGCCAAGGTACCACTGTCCCGAGTGTAAAACCGTCCACTATCAAAATCCCAATATGATCGTCGGCTGCATTCCATGCTGGCAGGAGCAAATCCTGCTGTGCAAGCGCGCCATCGAGCCGCGCCGGGGCCTCTGGACTTTGCCGGCCGGTTTTCTCGAGATCGGCGAAAGCGTCGAGGAAGGCGCCGTGCGGGAAACCCGCGAGGAGGCCAACGCCAACGTCGACGTTGTCCGCTTGTTTTCGGTCTACGACCTGCCGCGGGTCGGGCAGGTTTACCTCATGTTTCTCGCCGACCTGGTCGATCTGGAGTTCCATCCGGGCAAAGAGAGCCTGGAGGTCCAACTATTCAGCCAGCCGGAAATACCGTGGAAGGAGCTGGCGTTTGGCGCGGTGGCCTTCAGCATTGAAAAATACTTCGAGTCGCTGAAAAACAACGCCGATTCGGCCGTGGTTCTGGGCCGCAAGACGCCCTCTCGTTCCTGGACAAAATAGAACCTGCGCGGGCGCTGCCGCGGGCAGCCCCGAGTCAATAAGATGGCACGATTAGGTATCGATCTCGGGGGCACGAAGATAGAGGGCGTCGTGCTGGGCAGCGGCAACCGGGAGCTGTTCCGCAAACGCATCCCCACCGAGCAAGAACTCGGCTACAAACAAATTCTCGCCAACATTTCCCGGCTCTACGAAGAGATGGCGGAGCAAATAGACCGGGCTTCGCACACGCTCGGCATTGTCACGCCGGGCGCGGTCTCTCCAAAAACCGGCTTGCTGCGCAACTCCAACACCCAGTGCCTGAACGGCGCGCCACTCACACAGGATTTGCAAAATCTGTTGGGCCGGGAGCTCAACCTGCAAAACGACGCCAACGGATTCGCCATGGCCGAGGCGCTCTGCGGCGCCGGGCGCGGCAAGGACCTGGTTTTCGGCGTGATCATGGGCACCGGCTGCGGCGGCGGCATCGTCTTCCGCGGGGAAGTTCTGACCGGCGGCCATGCCATCGCCGGCGAATGGGGCCACCACAGCATCGATGCGGACGGCCCCGAATGTTACTGCGGCAATCGGGGGTGTGTCGAAACTTTTATCAGTGGCGGGGGGCTGGAAAAACGCTATGAAACGGCCACGGGCGAGCGCCTGTCCGCCGAGGAAATCGTCGCTGCCTGGCGGCAGGGAAAATCGGACGCGGCGGCCTGCATGCGCGACTTTTTCGGACACTTCGGACGCGCCCTCGCCAACGTCATCGATATCCTCGACCCGGATGTTGTCGTCCTCGGTGGCGGACTCTCCAACATCGACGAACTCTACACCACCGGAGCCGACGAAGTGCGGCGGCGCGTTTTCAGCGACTACTGCGAGACCG
>CAZTNL010000363.1:2593-4003 GCA_964614885.1 uncultured Calditrichaceae bacterium
ACCACGCCGGCGATTTCGTTGCCGTCATAGATAAAGAGGCGATGAATATGCGCCGACACCAGAATTCGGGCGACTTCTCTGGCGCTGGTTTCCGCGTCCACATGGTAGATGAACGGCGTCATGATGTCTCTGGCCGTCAGCGTGTCGCTCTCCTCCAGATGGTAGCCATTGAGCTCCTCAGAATTGAATTGCGGCGTCCATACCTTCAACACGTTGTCTGCGGCAACCTTATCGGAAATGATCTGCTCGCGGCGCGGTTCATTGCGCACGATGTCGTTGAGAGAGACGACCCCGACAGGTTCTTTCCTCTCGTTCACGACCGGCGCGACGGAAATCATCCGGCTGCTGAAGATGTCGGAAATTTCCTCTAAGGTCATGTTTTCGTCCACTGTGATGACGGGCGAAGTCATGATGTCTCTGGCGGTGAGCTTGACACTGAACATGGCGGGGCCTCCACGATTGTTGGCAACGACTCGTTTCAAAAAAAACGACCGGATCCCGGGGAAAAGCTGTGCTGCCGGAGATTGGACTGTCTGAGGGATGTCACGCAAGGCGCTCCGGGTTTTGCAAGGTATCGATGTCGAGCGACGAAATCAAGCTAAAAAACGCGCGGCAAAACAGTCAGCCGGTGGCCGCGTTCTCTCTTCCGCGTGCAGAGAGCGCCTGCCGCAGTCGTGCCATGAACTCGGGTCGTGGAATTTCAACGGCGCCGAAACTCCGAAGCAATGGCGTCACCATCTGGATATCCATCCATGTCAGCCCGCGGCGGCTGAGGTAGTCAACGGCATTGAGCAGAGCAAATTTCGAAGCATTGGTTTCCAGATAAAACATGCTCTCGCCGGCAAAATAGCGGCCTATCAGCACGCCATACATGCCGCCGACCAGCTCTCCCGCTTCGTTGTAGGTTTCGAAGCTCTGGGCAAATCCCGCTTTGTGGAAATCGATGTAGGAGGAAATCATCTCGCCGGTGATCCAGGTGGCATCGCCATGCCGGTTGCGGCTGTTGGCGCAGGCGGCGATGACCGATTCAAAAGCGCGGTTCACCGCAAAGCGAAAGCGCGTTTTCTTCAGATCGCGGTCCAGACGCCGCGGAACGTGCACGCTGGCAAAATCCAGCACGCCGCGTTCAGGCGGCGCGAACCAAAGGACCGGTTCGAACTCGCTGGAAGGCCAGGGGAAAATGCCGCTGCGGTAGGCAAGTTCGAGCGACGCCACTTCCAGATCGCCGCCGTAGGCGAGAAGCCCGTTTTCGTCTGCCGTTTCAACTGGTGGAAATTCCCGGATCACAGCTTTTTTCCCCTGGGGTTAAGCATGGGCGCCCGTTCGCAGGTCAGGCCCGATTTCGGGCAAAAAGATACGCTGCTCCCCACACAGAAGCAACCGCATTCTGCAAGGCGGACTTCGAATCCG
>CAZTNL010000364.1:0-3987 GCA_964614885.1 uncultured Calditrichaceae bacterium
CCACCACGACGGAAATGAAGCTGAACTCGGCCCGCTACAAGGATATCTTTGAAAAGCACAAGCTGGGCCTGCGCCAACCCGCGACCGTCAGGTAACGCCGGCTGGACAAAACCACGAGAGACGCTTGCCAAAACCGGGGCCACGGATGAACGCGGATTTACGCGGATGTTTTTTTCTGGTTCCGGCTCATTCTGAAGCGATTTCAAAAAGACATCCAGTGCATCCTGTTATCCTGTCAAAAGAGGGCCTTGCGGGGCAGGCTTAATTTTGCGATAGCCATATTTCACCCTGTAGGGGATGGATTACCATGATGACCCACTACCGCGAATCGAAGCCGTACCGCAAAAAAAATGGCCAGCATCGCAAGCGAATACTGGCCTCCCCCTAATCCCGATACAGAGATCGAAGATGTAGTGCTGGTTGTTTACTTTGCAGGGATTAAGAGACTAAACTTCCCGTCACGGTTGTTGCCAATTTGTTCACGTTGGTTATAAGATTCCGGTTCTGGATCGGCCGGCAGAGGACACTGTCGGCGCCGAACGCTTCGTCGCCGGACGAAAGCAGCGGCGTTTCGTCGTCGACGATCAGGACAACCTTCAGATGCTCGTACTTCTTCTTCACCTTTCGCACAAGGTCGGAAGCGGTTTTCCCGTTTTGTGTGAGTTCCTCAAGATTGTAGTCGAGCAGCAGAATCTCAGGTCTCATCTTGCGCAGTTGGTACATGACCGACTGAATGTTCTCAGCGATCTCCACCTTGTAGGCGTCGCACAGCGCGAGATAAATTTGCATCTGAGTTCCGAGTTCGGAATTCAAGATCAGAATTTTCTTCATCTAAACAGAGGTTGACCCAAGATGTAGTGCTCATAGATGCTCGAAATACAAACTAAGAGTATGGTCAATTGCGGATTTTTGCGGAAAGAAAATTATCGAATAGGTAGCACGAAATTCGGCAGATCAAAACACGTCATAACTTATTGACAAAATAACACTTGGAACATCCTACACCCCGCGATTGTCACCGCTTTCGGAGAAAAAATCGGATTGCCTCCACAAAAAATCAGAGATGAGAGGCAGCCGGTGGCGCCCCCCCTTTACGATTCGGGATCCTTCAGCGGCGTCGCCTTCAGAAACCAGCTGAAACCATAGAAGCAAAGACAGGCCGCAACCGCAATGACGGTGGGATGCACGTGGCCGTACCATTCGTACCAGCTCATGCTACCGAGCCCCTTGTCGTTGACCAGCAGCAGAGCAAATGCGTTGTTGAGTCCGTGCAGCACGATCCCCGGAAACACGCTGTCGGTGCGCCAGGCAATGTAGCCGAGAAGTCCGCCGATGAGCATGACCTGCGCGAACCACGGGCTTGGATGGATCATGGCAAAGACGAGCGCCGAGAGCGTGATCGCACGCACATAATCCCAGCGACGCTCAAGAGCCTGTTGCAGCAGGCCACGGAACAGCATCTCTTCGGCAAAGCCCGCGATCAGCACGACCCCGGCCACAAGAAAAATCCAGTCGTACCAACTGCCGGCCTTGAGAAAACTGGTCAGCAGGTTTTCCTGATCGGCTGGCAATGCCATAACGCCGGAAAAAATCCGGTCGAGTTCGTCGTTCAAAATCGGCACTGCCAGACCGAGCACGGTGCATGCCAGTAGTACGTTCAGGTTCACCGGCTTGAGTCGGAAGAACTTGATGAAGCTGCCGCGGCGGTACCGAACATAAATGAGCGCCGGCAATCCGAGGCACAGTTCCCCGACCGCAAGCTGGACGCTTTTTGCCGCCCCACTGGTAAGGAGAGGGGAGATGCCCGCGAACAGTAGGCTCGCAAGAATCAGCATGAGGATCGTCCGGAGGCGGGGGTGTTCAGGCTCCGGGATGTGTTGATCGATTTCCAAGGATTAAGCGCCTTTCTTCGCCAGTTCAGCCATCAAAATGCCGGCCGCAACCGCCACGTTCAGGGAATCGCCCCGGCCGGCAAGCGGGATTTGCAGCCGGTGGTCGGCTCTTTGCAGCAGCGATTCGGTGAACCCGGCCGTTTCTCCACCCAAAACCAGGATGGTCTTGCGCTTGAAGTTCATTTTGCCGTAATCCTGTTTCGCCGAGACATCCGCCAGGCAGACCGAGAAATCACTCAGCTCCGGACGGGAAAGCTCCGCGCCCAGGTCCAGCCCTTCGGCGATGGCCAGGTGAAAGGCGGCGCCCATGCTGGCGCGCACCACTTTCGGATTGCTTACCTCTACACAATTGCCACCGAGCAATATCCCATCCATGCCGAACCAGGCCGCCGTCCGGACAATCGTTCCGAGGTTGCCCGGATCGCGGATGCTCTCGACAGCGATGAGCGTCGATGGGTTTCTCTGCAATATCTCGGTCAGCGACCAGGCCCGCGTCTTGACGACGGCCATCACGCCTTGCGGCGAGACCGTTTGCTTTAGTTTTTCCAGGCCCCGCTTGCTCACCTGGTGAAAGGCGATGTGCGCCTTACGGCAGGCACTGACAAAGCGATTCAGGCGCTCCTCTCCCAGTGAGTCCGGCTCGACGAGCAGCATCTCGATTTCCCGGCCGGAAGCGAGGGCTTCCGTGCAGAGCCGCACCCCTTCGATCAAGGACCGGTTTTCGAGGGTGCGGTACTTTTTTTGTTTCAGGGCGGCGAGCTGTTTAATTTGGGCGTTTGAGAGCAATATTGGAGTGAAAAGTGTTCTGGCAAGAGAGCGGCGAAACCGGCGTCAGTTTTGCGAGAACTTTTCCTCTTCGGAATTGATCACGTCGATAACATCTTTCGGCTCGACGGTGTTGATAAGCCTGTCTCTGAAATCTTTCTTGTGCATCAACCGCGAAATTCTGCTCAGGGCCTTCAGGTGAGGACCTGTTTGATCCTGAGGCCCCACGAGAAGCCAAACCAAACGAACCGGCTTGTCATCGAGCGAATGAAAATCGACCGGTTCTTTCGTGATGCCGAGGGCGGCCACGATATCTTCAACGCCATCGGATTTCCCGTGTGGAATCGCTATTTCTTCGCCGATGCCGGTGCTCATCACCGCTTCACGATCGAGGACGGCCTTGAGAATCTGGTCTTTGTTGGTCAACTGCCTCGACTTGTCGATGAGCGCAACCATTTCCTCGATGATCTTGTTTTTGTCCGTGTTTTCCAGCGGGATCTTAACTCTGTCCTCGCTCAGAATATCCATCAACTTCATTTACTGCCGCGCTCCACTAACCATTTGAGGCACCAACAACTACATCGGAATTTGTTGGCTAAATATAACATTTTGCCCAAAAAATTCCAACGTTTTTAGACTAGTATCGAAACAAAAAAGCCAAAACATTAAAGAATGTGTTGGCTTTTGCTGGAGCGGGACCGACGGGACTCGAACCCGCGATCTCCGGCTTGACAGGCCGGCGTGTTAACCAAACTACACCACGGTCCCATATTGAAGTTGTTCCTACTCCGAGGCTCGGGCTCGTCCTTTATGTGTATAAATGATGGCCACGGGAATCAGGACGCAATAGCCAACAACCAAAAGAATCGGAGCAAGCGTCAACGACAAAAAGCCATCCACGGGAGGCTGGGCAAGCGCCCAGTACCCAACCAACAAAACCAGAGCGCTCAGGCCGAAAAAATAGTAGTTGGCCTTCGTGAAATAGACACCGGTTCGTGTAAACTTACCGCCGGATTTTGTGCGATTGACTCTTGCCATAGTTTCCCGTTAAAGACGTCCAATATAAACAACAAATCCGCGAGAGTCAAGCGAAATATTGGCGCTGAATTTGCGCACAATCGGGTTGCGTTTGAGGCTGATTCTTCTATATTTAGTGCATGATTAAGGCAAGCAATCTTTCCAAGTCGTACGGCGGCCAGGTCCTTTTTGAGGGGGCCAGCTTTAACGTAAACGCCAGAGAGCGCATCGGCCTGGTCGGCAGGAACGGCCACGGCAAAACCACCCTGTTTCGCATGATCATGGGCCTGGAAACCGCAGATTCCGGGCAGAT
>CAZTNL010000365.1:0-3944 GCA_964614885.1 uncultured Calditrichaceae bacterium
GGAACGTTCCTCCCGCGGCAGAGAGACGAAGAGCGTCCGGGCCATCGAATCGGCCCGCGCCGCGACTGAGGAGTCGACTCCGGCGGGAACGAGCAAGCGCTCCCGGTATCCGTCACCCACCATGCTGACTCTGCTGGATGAGCACCCGGAAAAAACCAGAACGCAGGCCAGAGCCAGTTGCGCAAACCGTTTCGTATGAAAAGGCATGTTCCTCCTCTTGAAGTTGAACAAACGGATGTTGGATCGTTTCAATTTCACTGGCTCACACTCTCCCACCACGAGAGAAAAATCTGGTAGAATTCGGACGTCCTCCGGTCTGAAGCCGCCCGGCGCGTCGTTCCGAACGAGAGGATGTTGCCATCAGGGGTGCGGTTGACCGAGCCGACGCGCAGGAAGGTGCTGTTTTTCTTGAAACCCCGGTCGATGAGGTAGGTTGACCGGTTGTTCTCCAGCAGGCAAACACGTACCTCGAACAGCTTTTGCTTGCACATCAGGTACATCTGAAAGGGCCTGCCGTCGATCTGGAAGGTCACTACCGACGTTAAATCGCCGGGTGCTCTCTCCATGAAACGCGAGACCACGCCGGGGAAGCGTCCCGGATTGTTTTTCATCCAGGCGATGAGGGCGCGGTAGACCGGCGATAAATCCTGAAAATCGGCGCCTATTTTCGCGAGGTCGAGCATGCCGATTTCAGCGCCGGCGGCTTCTTCTTTTCGCTCCGGGCCGGCCAACGCGGGTGTCCCGCCGCCGTAGTCCGGCCCGGTCCCGGCACTGGCGCTGCTGCCCCGGCCGACTTTCAGGGTCGGTGCTGCGGTTCCGCCATGCCCCTTTCGGCCACTGCGCTCGATCGCCAGCCGCGGCGCCGAATCACCGAGCAGGGGATTGAGGCCGCCGAGTAGGGTCGATTTCTCCAGCCGGATCTTTCCGCCGGAGGCGTTGCGGGAAGCCGACTCACGCGGGCTTTGCTCAGCGCTGAGCGTACGCGCCGGTTTGGCCACGGGCTCGAACTGCGCTTTCAGGGCGCTGAGGTCGATTTTTTGCACAGGCGCCGGCGTCTGCGCCACCGGCATTTCGATGCGAACAGGCTCCGGCGCCTCGACGGGAACGGGCCGCGGCGGCGGGGCGACGATCTTCTTCGGTTTCGGCGTGAAACGGGCCCAGTTGATCTCCTCGTAGACGTCGGTTCTCTGCTTCACTTCCGGCAACTGCGCCCAGCGCAGGGCGCCGAGAATACCGAACAGAATCAGGGCAGTAATCGCGCCGGCGATCAGGCGGTCGCCGCTCGCGGTCGTCGTTGGGGCAACGTACATCAGAATTGCAGGCTTTCGTAGTTTATGTTCTTCGGAATCTCGTTGCGTTCGCAGATATCCAACACATTGACGGTCTCCTGGATCTGAGAATCCTCGTCGGGTTCAACCAGCACGACCATCTTTCGGCCCGCGGCACGGTTTTCCCGCAGCCGCGCGAGCAGCGTGGCTTCCAGCCTGCCCAGCTCGCGGGTTGTCAGCAGCGTCTGTTCGTTTTCTTCCACGACGTATCCCTGCTCGAGGTCTACTTTCACGAAAAGCAGGACGGGCTCTTCCTCGTTCTGCTCGATTTTATTCTCTTCCTGCGACGGCAGCCGGATTTGCGCCCGCACCTTGATGTCGCTTATGGCGATAAATCCGAATAAAATGATCATAGCCACATCGATGAGACGAATTATTAAACCACCCTTATTCACGCAAGCATCTCTCGGTTTTTTTGTCTTTCATTTCGTTCAGCGGGAAGCGGTCACGCGCCGAACATCAATGCCCTTGGCGATCTGCAAATGGTCGCAGATATCGGCAGCGGCCATAGTGAATTTGATCGGCGCATTCCAGTTCGAACGAATGCGCACTCTCAGCGATTCGCCCTGAGCGCGCGCTTCCGAAGCCCTCGCGCCGAGATAGGACAACAGCGCAGGAGCGCCCCGAACCACGCGCGCTTCGTCCTCGACCAGGTAGTTTCCCTGAGAATCGATCCCGAGAAAAAACACGTGCTCCCGGTCCGGGTTCGAGGCCGGAGTCTCCGCGCTGCGCGGCAGTTCAATCTTACTTTTGTGGCTGATCTCAGAGATGGAGATAAAGCCAAAAAGCAGGATGAAGACGATATCGATCAAACGGATCATCGAGCCGCCTCTCATCGCTCCATGCCTCCGAAACGGCGTGCATTCGCCGGCGATTTACCAGTCACGACAGGGTTTCCTTGCCGGCAAAAGGGGCTTCCACAGCGGAGCGGTCCTTGGTCAGGTGCGGAATAAACGGCCGGGCCAGGGCGACGAACTCCAGCGGCTTGCCGCTAAGATTGGGGACCGCCACTTCCAGGCGCTGGGGCCCAACTGCCGGGCCCAAAGTCCAGTGCAGATGCGCGATGCCACGACCGTCTGTTTTTACCAGCGCGGAGCGTTTCCGGTTGTCGAGCGTTCCGCCGCCGCCGACAACCTCGAAGCGAACCGGCATGCCGGCCACGCGCTGACGGTTCCCGCTCTCGACCGCGACCATAATCGCCTCGGTCAGAGGTTGCCCGATCGCCCCATGGCGCTTGAGTTCCGAAACCGCACGCAGGGAAAACGAGGGCGCCGCCGGCCGCGCGGAGCTCGCCGATACCGCCGGCTCACTCTTTTGGCGGTTTCCCCCGCTACCCGAAACAGGCTTTTTGCCGTTGGCCTTGATTTGCCGCTTCTGCACGATAGCCATCAGCCAGAGGCGAAACTCGTCCGCTTTCGAGGAGATCAGTTCCAGCCGCTTGTTGAAAATGCTGTAAACCTCGGTGGCGCAAAAATTGAGAATGATGCTGACGACGAGACCGATCAGCGTGGTGACGAGAGCCAGTCCCATGCCGTTCAGGATGCGTTGACTGTCGAGGTTGCCGCCGAAAAAGGTGACAAACATGCCCCAGACCGTACCGAGTAGCCCGAGCGCGCCGGCGGTATCTGACAGAAACGAGAGCCGGCTGCGAAAAGTGCCGAAACGATTGTGCTGCAACTGGATATAGTTGGCGATCTCGTCGTGGAAATTGCGTGTGCTTCCCGTGGTCTGGAAAATGGAAAGCAAGACCGAGTAGAGACGGACCACCAGACTGTTTGGCTGGTTCATCACCAACTGGCTGACTTCGCTGAGCGACAGGTTGTGATAGCTGGCCGTGGTCAGCGCGCGGCCCCGGACTTTGTCGCGCATGAGCTCGAAAACCTGGAAAACGATCAGAAAAAGGCCGATGGCGAGCACGCCAAAAATCGCAATGGAAATGCCGCCTCCCAACTTTGTCAGCGACCAGAAGGTAGCGACATCGCCGAGGCCGGAGAATTCCGTTGGCGTGGGTGGGGGCGTTCCCGCGGCGGCCAGCGGGCCGGCCGCAATCACCGTCAGCAAAAGAAGAATCGTTTTCATCGCCAAACCCCGCTTATTTTTTGAGAATAATGTCGATTCCATCAGCATCGGCTCCTGTGCCTTGTTGTTTGTGCGTTACTTCGATTTTGATACGACGCAATAATTTTTGCACCGTCAGATATTTTTTCCTGGTCATGTGGGTCTCGCCGCTCCGGTCTCCCCACCGCAACTGGTAGGTGTACACCCCCGGCCCGACAAGCGCGCCGGCATCGCCCCGCCAGTCCCAGCGCACTTCCCCGGGCGGCATGCCGCTACCGGTGAATCGCCTAACTTCGCGGTCGCCGGGGTCGCGAACGAGCAGGAGCCAGCTCTGCGGCGCCGGCAGGTTCGCGTTCGGCGTAATCTGAAACGTCGGTGACCTGGCCGAAAGTGAAACCAGCGTTGCCTCCGGCTTGATCGAGTTGGCGTCGACTCGCCGCGTGGCTTCGATGCTGTTCATAGGTGAATCGTAGACCGGTTCCAGGGACTGCAGCTTCGGTTTGGCCGGGGAAGCCGTGGAAGAATACTTTCGCCGCCAGGCGGCGCGCCACGAGGTTT
>CAZTNL010000366.1:0-3933 GCA_964614885.1 uncultured Calditrichaceae bacterium
TAAAGGTCACGCTGCCGGACGTGCTGCCGGTCAGCGATTTCATCTGGCCGTCCACGAGCACGCCGGTCACGCCCGGGTAGAGCAGCGTGATCGTGGCTTGCTTGTTCGTGCCCAACATTTTCCCCAGACGAATCGTGCCGAAACGATCCTGGAAAGCAGCCACCATCGGCTCGCTGGAAGTAAAGCCGTACGTTCCCTGAAAGGACAGCTCCGTAGCGCCCGCCGCCAAATACTCGAACGCCGCGGCGTTGTCTTTGTGGTAGCTCAAGCGCGCGTCGGTGGTCATGCTGTTGTAGGTGAAACGCGAAGCCGCCGGGTTGTACCAGGTCACCTCGTCCCCATCGACCAAAATGCCGCTGCGGCCGCCGGCGTAGAGTTTGCTGTAGGTTGGATCGCTCTGGTTGTTTTTCTTCGGATAGAGCAAAGCGAAAAAGACACCGTTCTGCGAAGTCTGCGGATCCCACACTTTCAGCAGATCGACGAGCACGTCGCCGAATGCGTAGGGCCGGCTGGTGCTGATATCGCTGCTCATCCGCTGCGGCTCCACGAAAACGATGGGCAGCTTGGCGTTGCCGTTCACCGGCTTGACGGTAAACCCGTCGTTGCCTGAACGCTTGATGGTATGGTGCTTGTCCGTTCCGAGCATGAATTCGTACTTGTGGTTGACGTCATCTTTGATTTCATCGACGATAATCACGTACTTGTGCTTCCGGTAAATGGCAAAGCGGTAGAACTGGTCGAGACTGTTGTAGGCGTCGGTTGCGTCTCCGAGGAGAAAGCCGACGTGCGGCGCGTCGAAGTAATCCATGACCGCATTTGTCGACGGAATGGGACCGTCCAGATCGCCGCGCTGCCCCTTGCCGTCGATGAGAATGGTGTTGTGGCCGTAGGTGATCCGCTGCTTGTTGTTCGGTCCGAAGCGTGGTTTGGCGCCGTCCTCAGCCGCGAGATAATCGTTGTAGTAGTAAAGCAGAAACCCGTTGGCGTCCGGGTGGCTGTGGCCGTTCTTGGGCAGCTTCTTCAGTTTCGAGCCACGGCCGACGGGCGAGCCGCAGCGCATGAAAAAGACCAGATCGTTCTTGTCCCAGCCGCTTCTGAAAACCGCGCCTTCCATATCAGGCCAGTAGCTGCTCAAAGGCAAATTCTGATAGGACTTGGCCGGCACGCCGGTCGGGTCGTAGAGAATGAAAGCGGCGGCATCTTCGTCTTCGAAACGGTAGCGCTTTTCGTTGACGATCGTCTTCAGGAAGTCGAGAACGTAGCCGTCCTTGTATTCGGAAGCCGCCAGCGCCAGCATGCCCATGCAGCCGAACGGCCCCTTGTTGTCGTTGCCGACCTGAAAGGCGTCACCCCAGGTCATGCAGCTCATGTCCTGGCCCTGGACGTCGGTGTAAATTCTGGGGTAAGCATTCTTTTGCAAAAACTCGCTGCCGGGGTATTCTTTACCTAAGTGGAACCAGTCGTTCGAAGGCTCGTTGTAGCGCAGCGCCGTAAAAAAGAGGGCGACGTGGTTGTACTTGCGCCAGTAGCCCAAACCTTGCGGACTGAAGCCGTCGGCGCCGTGCGCCCAGAGCACGCTGCCGGCGGCTTCTTTAAAATTGTCCTTGGCGCGCTGCAGGAGATTGCGGTTGAAATTGACTTCTCCCTGGAAAGCGAGTCCGAGCAGCCCCTCCGCCGCGGACGGCGTCCAGTTGTGGTTGGACAACTGGTTAACGTTGACGAAATTGTTGGACTTGCTCTTGACCGCATTTTGGATCTTCGTTCTCTCGCTCGACGAAAATTTGTCGTTCAGAAGGTCCCAGCAGAAGGCGAAGCCGATGCTGATGTGCGCGATCGAGAGCTGCTGGCTCCAGTCGGGCGCATCCGCCAGGGCGACGGCGATTTCCTTGACCTTGGCCAGGTAGCGGCTGTCGCCGGCGATGATGTAGCCGATGGTCAGATCGGCCAGCGCGTTGCCGTAGGTGCGGCCGGTGTCCTGATCGAACGGCGTCACCACGGTCATTTTCATCGCCAGACCATCGATGCGGTCGCGTTTAAATTTGCGCCACATGGTGTTGAGCGTCGGATCCTGATTGGCGCGGTTGCGCAGCGCGTCCACCCCGGCCTGCCCGAAAAAAAGATGCGGGTGCGATGTGGATTGCGCCGACAGGCTCGTGGTCAAAATCAACAAGAGACAAAGACGGAGGGCTGGGAGCAAGGCTGTCTTGTTCATTTGGATGCACCGTTGGTTGATTCATTCAACAACGACTATGGGAAACGCCTGGAGGCGCCCCGGCGATGTCCTGGGAATGCGGGGAAGTTTCCGGCTGTGGAAGCGGCACTACAGGGGACACACCGAAACGCTCTTCTGAAGGTAAGATTTTGTCAAAGCAGTTGCAAGCAAAAAAGCGCGGCCAGGCCTGCCAGCGCTCAACCGCCTCGTTTTATGGCCGCCACGCCTCATCCTGTTTCAGGGCGCCGGCGCTCTCCGCTAAGTAGGCGGCGCTGGTCAGACCGGTGACGTTGTTGTCGAACCAGTGGCCGCGCAGGTAGGCGAAAAGGGCCCGCCGTACTTCAGGCGTCACGAAACCGAGCCGGCCCCAGAGTCCCGCCAGCACGGAAAGTTTGGCGTCACCGCTGCCGTCAACCGCGCTGGCAAAACCGTTTTCGCCGCGACTGCACGCCAGAAGTGTGGCCGCGAACATTTGCATATCACGCTGGTCGAAAACCAGGCCGGCGCGAAAGCAGACAAAGGCGAAATCGACATCGATGGCCGCGTGTGCAATGTCCGAGGCGCGTTCGCCGCCGGGAGCGTCCGGCCAGATATAGCGGCCGTCGACGACACGCAGCCGGTGTTTGAAAAAGCGGGCCAGCCGAACGGCCCGCGCCCGGTAGGAAGCGCGCCCGGTCGCGAGCCACAGGGTGGCCAACGTGCGGCCGAGCGCATTTTGCTGGTTAAAGGAAAGCCCTTTTCCGGTCAGATCGCCCCGGTAGCGCCCTTCGTCTTTGCCGGGGCCTTCCCGCCATGATCGGTCGAAGGCGGCCACCGTCGTTCGGACGGCAAAGATAAAGCGGTCCGCGGCGTCGCCATAGTCGCGGTTCAACCGGGGATCGCGCCGAATCAAATATGCCAGCCGCGCAATCGGATAGGTAAGCATGCCCGCATGCACGATCCAGGCGTATGGTTTGCCGTCGGTGTACTTGACCGAAGTCCAGGCCGGCAAGATTCTATGGCGATAGACATCTTCCACGCCTTTCCGGTCGGCCCGCATCGCCAGCACGGCCTCGGCCCGAACCAGCGCTTTTTCGAGCAAAACTTTTTCTCCGGTCGCCTCAAACATGCTGACGAACGCGGCCAAACGATGTCTATCTTACATCATCCTCTTGACAAAGGCAATACAGGGCCTTTTCATTTTCTAAAAAGGTCATTGCCGTAAAAAGAAGGCCCCTAATGATATTCAACACTTTGCAAACAAAAAGGCAGTCGCTACGAGACTTTTTGCTGTCCGCGTGTATGTGATTGTTAGTGCCTTACTCCGTAGGCCGAATGAAGACCGATACAGGAATTCCATTCACCTCTCCGGTAAGATCGCTTTCGATTCCTCGTGGATTGGCGACTCGGCCCTCAGGGTCATAAACAAAGCAAATCAACTGCCCGCAATTTGGGTGAGATTGGTAACGTTGCGAATCCACAATAAGCTGCTCGCCGACTTCTTTGGCACCGAGGCCTTTTCGGGTTTTCTTTATTTCTATAACCACTTGTTCTTGCTTGAGAAGGAAATCCACTCTCGATGCCGAGCCACCATAGCTTGGCGTATATTCCTCAGGCCTCACATCATCGAAGTACAGTTTCAAAAGGCCATGAAATAGATCTTGGACATCGTATTCATCTTCTATTTCAATAGTTGGGCGATCTGAGTGCCTGGACCTTAATTGCCTAGCTACTTGATGAAA
>CAZTNL010000367.1:0-3926 GCA_964614885.1 uncultured Calditrichaceae bacterium
GTAGAGTATCTTTCCACTCTCATCGACTCGAAGAAAAAGATCGGGAATCGCGCTGAGCACGGCCCGGGTCTCTCCGTGGGCGTCGCAGGTCTTGTTTGCCCGAGTGATACGGCACCGTTGGAGATCGCGCTCATAATCCGCGGATCGCCAATAGACGGCATTTATCGAGTCGACGAGCCGCCGCAATTCCGGCGTCAAGGCGTAGCCTGACCCCAGGCAGGCGTCGAGCTGGTTCAGCAACAAGCTATGGACTTCCATCGGCGCTCTCTTCTTACAACTTATCATATATATCAATCGAATCATAAACCAAAGAACTTTAAGGAGTAAGCCTGGAAGAACGCGATATCTGACTTACCCCACGATTTTTCTTGACTCTTACCTTCAGGATTCGTATGATTCGTCTAATGCGCATTGTCGTAGCGCAGGAAATATCTCACAAAACACAGCATATAGCGAAAGTTGTAAAGTCTGTCTCCCGTTTGGGGGCATCGAAGCCTGAACACGACAAATCATTCCGCTCTTCCTTCTGTAATTGTGGAATCAGCTCCTCTCGTTAGATAGCCTGTCTTCCCGGGATTTGAGGCTCATTTCGTAGCTTCCCGACGGCGACTCTGCATTGCAGAGCCAGAGGAACTGCTCGTTCCCGCCCGACTCTTTCCGCAATTTTCAAGCCTCGCATACCGACCGATTGCGCGTTGCTGACAAATGCAACGCTGTTTGGTCGGGACGCGAGGCAAATAACTTCAACCACAAGTCGCAAAGGAGGTGCGACGCCAATCCGACTGCCTGTTTCCCAGCAAATATGAAAGGAGATCTGCTCAGACGATTGAAATCGATTGTTACCAGCATGCAAACAAAAAGGAGGTTGTTATGTCTTCAAGAGGATACGTATTTTTTCTGGCACAGCGCGCAGCGATAACGCTGCTGGCCCTGTTGATTGCCCCAGGCGCGGGAGTGGCCGAAGAAGGAAACGGGCCATCCACAAAGTTCGATATTTCCCGTAGCAGCGGCAGAGGAACCGTAGAAATCACGGACCTCGCTTTCGTGATCGATGTTTCTGGAAGTGTAGACGCCACTGAATATACCTTGCAGCTCGAAGGCTTCGCCCGGGCGATAGACGATCCGACGATCTTACCGAGAGATGGCAGCATCGCGATCACGGTAATCCAATTCGCAGCCGGCGCCCGCGTCGACATTCCGATCGGCGTCATTAACAGCGATACGGACGCCATGACGCTCGCGAGCAACATTCGGGGGTTAAGCCGGAGTGGCCTGGGCTCCTCGACCAGCGTGGGATCAGCAATCGATCTTGCCGGTATTACGCTCGGCGCCAGCGCCCGCTCCAACGCCCGGCAGGCCATTTGCCTTTCAACCGACGGACTCCGAAATACGGGCCTTAATGTGGACGCCGCCATCAACAACGCTCAGGCACAAGGCGTTGACCAGCTCGATGTCATAGTTATCGAAGACATGTCCCTGGTCACATTCTATGAGGCCAGGGTGTTTGGCGGCGGTCCCGGTGTGGCCTTTGTGGCAGATTTCGACGAGTTCGTCACAGCGGTCAGTTTGAAAATCGGGGAAATTATCAGCCCTGTTGAATGCGCGGCTGAAATCAATTCGCCCGCAGATAATGCCGTCATCTCTGACGCCAGTGTCGAGGTCAAAGCCACGGTAACGCCCACGGAGGGCATCCCCCCGTATACCACCAGTTGTGAAATCAACGGCCTGCCAGGGGTACAAAGCGGCAACTCATTCACCGCGATAGTGCCGCTCGTTTTCGGGCCGAATGACATCATCGCCATTTGCACGGTGATCGACAGTTTGGGCGAGGACTTCGTCTGCCAGGATTCCATTCGAGTCACGCATCCGGTAGACACGCTGGAATGTACGGTCACAATCGATTCGCCGGCAGATAACACCACTACCACGCAAGCCGACGTCGTCGTAAAAGGCACGCTGACGCCGAGCGGCGGAGCGCCTCCGCTTGCGGCGACCTGTGAAATCAACAGCGTCCCGGCCGTTTTAAGCGGCGACATCTTCATGGCAACCGTGCCGTTGGCGACAGGGTCAAACGCCATCGTTGCCACCTGCGCCGTAACCGACAGGCTGCAGCAGGAGACTGTCTGCGTGGATTCGATTCAAGTCACCCGAGAGGACAAACCGATCGTCTGCGACCTGAAAATCATCGCGCCGATGGACAACGACAAATCCTGCGGTGACAGCGTCAAGGTGACCGCCCGCGGCTATTTCGCCGGCGGGATCGCCCCGCTCACCGTCGACTGCAACATCAACGGCATCCCCGCAATCCTGGCCGCGGATTCAACTATCTCGGCGATGGTTGCGTTGGTGGACGGTCTCAATTTGATTGAGGCAGTCTGCGCCGGCACAGACGCGCAGGGGAGCCAAAAGACTTGCGCGGATACGGTTGAAGTCTCCCGGGATGGCGTCAAGCCATACTGCACATTCGAACTCGATAGCGACGGCGTGAAGGGAACGTTCTTCGATGACGACAGCGGCATTCGCGATATCCGGCCGGTGGAAATCCGGAACGGCATCCTGACCGTCGAACCGTTTGCCAAAGGCGCGAAAAAGGTCGACTTCCGCATCGATTTCGTCAATCCGAACAAGCACATGTTCTTCAGCATCGACGTGCGCGATATGTGCAAGAATCGCTTCAACTGCGATCCGGTGTTCCTGACCCTGTCGCCGTCATCGCCCACCCGGCAGACAAGTTTCAGCTTCCCCTCGGTCGACCGCTACTTCCAGCTCGACAATCGCGGACTTTCCGAGGTGAAAATTCAGCTCAATGGACACAGGTTTACGCTCTCAACCGACGCGGCCGCGGTCGCCGGCGCCCCGAACACATTTCTGATGCCGCGGCAAGGAAGAATCGCTTTCGACATGCGGAGCTACCTCCGCGAGGACGCGAATGAAGCGGTACTGTCGTTTGAAGGGCCGTCCGGAAGCAGCGCGCAGATCATGATCGCGGATGAAGTGGACGATGTCGGCTTCGTACTCGAACTCGCTGAGATTCCCAGGGAGTTTGGGCTCGCGCAAAACTACCCGAACCCGTTCAACCCGAGCACAAGCATCCGCTTCGACATCCCCGACCGGATGGTGGATGGCGTTGACGTAAAGCTGACCGTGTACAACGTTCTGGGCGAAGTCGTGCGCGTCCTCGTCGATGGACGCCGGGCGCAAGGACAGCACACGGTCGAATGGGATGGCAGGGGCAAAAACCTGCAGCCGGTATCCTCGGGCATCTATATCTACCAGCTCGTGGCAGGAGAAGCGCGCCAAACGCGGCGCATGCTTTTTCTGAAGTAAATTTCGTTGCAAGACCGTGTGAGGCCGGTTTTCAAAACGTGGCGGGGCGACTGTCCCGCCACGTTTTTTTTATAAATGAAGCCCATTTTCAAAAAAGCGGCGGCGCCTGGGAAACCTGGCTTACCATCGACGAGACGGACGGCGGCGTGACGATTACCGCCGATTCCGACGCTTTCATTGCCAAAGGACTGGCGCCGATTCGTTCATTTTCCCGGCGCTGGCTTTTGGAGCGCCGCTTCCGTGGAATATCATCCTGGGGCAGTTTGCGGCCAAAGCGCTAGCGGGCAAATTTAGTTTTGTTTCATCGATGTTTTTCTTATCTTTCTGGGTAAATACTGCCTATATGAGATTCAATTGCAGAACAAGATATGACAACTCTTTCATCCATTACTATAAATGAAGAAGGCGTTGAAGATGTTGAGAAACGGCTCCTTAACGCTATCGAAGACAAAATTCATATTTTCATCTTAGAACCCGAAAGTTGAAACAAACATCTTGCAAACAATAGACGAAACCATGAACAGCCTGGCCGCTAGCCTGAACATGCTGGAGCCGATGGAGAGAATTGAGTATCTCATCGACCTGGGCAAAAAGGCGAA
>CAZTNL010000368.1:0-3922 GCA_964614885.1 uncultured Calditrichaceae bacterium
GGCCAAGTTCGACGGCGGCTTTTTTGACTATACTCCGCGTGAAGCGGAGGCGATGGACCAACAGCAACGGGTTTTCCTGGAAACCGCCTGGGCAGCGCTTGAGAACGCCGGGTATGATGCCCACAAGTATGAAGGCGCCATCGGCGTGTATGCGGGTATCAGCATGAACGCCTACCTGTACCATAATCTGTTTGCCAACCCCGCCTTCGTGGAATCGATCGGTGGCTTTCAGCTCATGATTTCCAATGACAAGGATTTCGTCGGCACGAACGTATCGTACAAGTTCAATCTGAAGGGGCCGAGCATGACGGTGCAAACCGCCTGCTCCACCTCCCTGGTCGCCATTTGCCAGGCCTGCCAGAGTTTGCTGAACTACCAAAGCGACATGACACTGGTCGGCGGCGTTTCCATCGGTCTCGTGAAGAAAGTCGGGTACATATACCAATCGGGCGGCATCGCCTCCCCTGACGGGCACTGCAGAACCTTTGATGCCAAGGCCAAAGGCACCGTGCCAGGCAATGGAGTTGGAGTTGTGGTGCTGAAGCGGCTGGCCGAAGCCGTTGAAGACGGAGACCATATCTATGCGGTTATCAAAGGCTCTGCGCTCAACAACGACGGTTCGATGAAGGTCGGTTTTACCGCGCCGAGTGTGGATGGCCAGGCTGAAGTGATCGCGATGGCGCAGGCAATCGCGGGTATCGAGGCCGATACCATCGACTATATTGAAGCCCATGGTACTGCCACCGAGCTGGGGGATCCGATCGAGGTGGCTGCTCTGACGAAGGCGTTTAGAATGACGACCGAAAAGACCGGCTACTGCGCCATCGGCTCGGTCAAGTCCAACATCGGGCATCTGGACGCAGCCGCTGGGGTCGCAGGTTTTATCAAAACCGTGCTTTCTCTCGCACACAAGGAGATTCCGCCAAGCCTTCATTTTGAAAAGCCGAATCCGACCATTGATTTTGCTTCGAGTCCGTTTGTTGTGAACGCGCAGCTGCGGGAATGGGAACGAAACGGCCACCCGCGCAGAGCCGGTGTAAGCGCATTCGGTATCGGAGGAACGAACGCGCATGTGGTTCTGGAAGAAGCGCCTGACACCGGGCCTTCCGGGCCGTCGCGCCCGCAGCAGCTGCTGATGCTGTCGGCCAAGACGGAAACCGCACTGGATACCATGACTTCAAACCTGGAAGCGTATCTTCGTGCCAACGAACAGACGGATCTCGCAGATGTTGCATATACTCTACAGATGGGACGCAAGTCGTTCGTCCATCGCCGTTTCCTGGTGGCCGAGAGTGTGGCAGATACCGTAGCCACGCTTGAAAACCGGGACCCGCGCAGAATGTTTTCGGCTAAGCATGACTCCGGCCACCGCGCCGTGGCCTTCATGTTTCCCGGTCAGGGAGCGCAGCACGCCAACATGGGCAGAGAGCTTTACGACAGCGAGTCTGCCTTTCGGGCAATCGTCGACGATTGTGCGCAGATCCTCAAGCCGCACCTCGATTTCGACCTGAGAGACGTCTTGTTTCCCGGGGATGAAGGAATTGAGGAAGCAAACGAGCGATTGAAGCAAACCGCTGTCACACAGCCTGCCGTATTTGTTATCGAATACGCGCTTGCCAGGCTCTGGATGTCGCTAGGCATCGAACCTCAGGCGATGATAGGCCACAGCATTGGCGAGTACGTCGCTGCCTGCCTTGCCGGGGTGTTTTCACTGGAAGATGCTTTGGTCCTCGTCGCTGCCCGCGGCAGGTTAATGCAGCAGCTCCCCTCAGGTTCGATGCTGGCGGTTTCTCTGAGCGAAAAGGAGCTCGAACCGCTGTTGGAGGGTGCGCTTGGTCTCGCCGCGATAAATGCGCCGGGACTTTGTGTTGTTTCCGGTCAGACGTCCGAAATCAGAGCCTTCGAAAAGAAATTGGCGGAGCGGAAAGTAGACTGCCGCCTGCTGCACACCTCGCACGCGTTTCATTCGGTGATGATGGACGACATTCTGGCGCCTTTCCAGAAGCTGGTTGAAGGCGTGCAAAGGTCGGCGCCCAAGCGTCCCTACATTTCGAACCTCACCGGCGAGTGGGTTTCGGCAGAACAGGCCACGGATCCCGGCTATTGGGCGCGCCACCTGCGCAATGCCGTTCGTTTTAGAGCCGGTGTTGAAGTACTGTTGCAGGAGCCATCCCGCGTGCTCCTCGAGGTTGGTCCGGGGCGCTCTCTCGGAACCCTCTCCGGGATGACCCTGGCTGGAATGCGCGAGTCTGACCCGCAGTCTGTTTCCGAACAGGTCATCATTTCTTCGATGCGACATCCGGATGACCACACACCGGACATGCGCCATTTCCTGGCTGCTTTGGGCAAACTCTGGATGGCGGGAATCGAGCCCAGGTGGTCGGTTTTCTATGAGAATGAAAGGCGTCGCCGCGTGCCGCTGCCCAGCTATCCGTTTGAGTGGCAGAGCTACTGGGTGGAGCCCGGCGAATTCACCCCGCAGCCTGCTTCCGCAAGTGCGACCGCTTACGGCAAGAAGGCCGATGTGAAAGACTGGTTTTATGTGCCGGTCTGGAAGCAGGCGCCTCTGGCCCACAAGTCTCAGGGAACCGATATAGGCGAGAAACAGAAGTGGCTTGTTTTTCATGAGGGACAGCCGTTTGCCGAAAGCTTTGTTGACCGGCTTCGCGAGCTGAAACAGGATGTTTTCGTGGTTCGGCCTGGCGAGAAGTTTAACGTTGCCCGCGACACCTACACGGTTTCGCCCGGCAACTCCGCCGACTACGACGAACTGGTGCGGGAACTGCGGACTCAGGACAAGTTGCCGCGGCATCTCGTTCACCTCTGGGGTATTACTGAGGCTGGACAAACCGTTCTGGACCTGGACAGCCTCGCAGAAAGACAAGACAAGGAGTTCTACAGCGGCCTCTATCTGGTGCAGGCCCTGGGAAATCAGGGAATCACCGACTCGCTACAGTTGACTGTGGTAGCCAATGAACTGCACGAAGTGACCGGAGTCGAGTCCGTTTGTCCCGAGAAGGCGACGCTGCTGGGCGCGTGTACCGTCATTCCGCAGGAATACCTTAACATGACCTGCCGCACCATCGATATTCAGCTGCCAGACAAGGGCGCCGAAGCACCGCTTCTGGAGCATATTATCAGCGACATCATGTCTGAGTCTTCGGAGACAGTAATCGCGTACCGGGGGCGCTCCCGTTGGGTGCGTGAGTTTGAATCGCTTGAAATCGGTGAGCTGACCGGACCTCCGGCGCCACCGTTGCGCGAGGGTGGAAGCTACCTGATCACCGGCGGGCTGGGCCGGATTGGTCTGGCCATGGCCGAATATCTGGCAGACGCGGCCAAAGCGAAGCTGGTTCTGCTCAGTCGGAGCGGATTGCCGCCGCGGGCGGAGTGGAGTCAGTGGCTCGAAGCGCATGAGGCGTCGGATACCACCTGCGCAAAAATTCGCAAGGTTCAGGACCTGGAGAAGCGCGGCGCGGAAGTGATGGTTGCCGCTGCAGACGCAGCCGATTTAGAGCAGATGCGAGCGGTTTTTCAGCTTGCAGATGAAAAGTTCGGCGGCGTGAACGGCATCGTGCATGCTGCCGGCGTTCTCGATGGCGAGTCGTTCGGCTCTATTCTGGAGACGAGCCGGGATGATTGCGAAGGTCAATTCCGGCCGAAGCTGGACGGAGTTCTGGTATTGCGTGAGTTGATGGCCGGGCGGCAGGTCGATTTCTGCTTCCTGCTCTCGTCTCTGTCGGCCGTACTTGGCGGTCTTGGATTTGTGGCCTACGCGGCCGCAAACGCGTTCATGGACGCATTTGCAAGCCGCCAGAATCAGGATGGCGACACGCCCTGGATTAGCGTGAACTGGGATGCCTGGGATTTCACCGGGAATACGAGCATCGCGGGTGCTCCTGGCGCCGCCCTGGCAGACCTG
>CAZTNL010000369.1:0-3920 GCA_964614885.1 uncultured Calditrichaceae bacterium
GCGGTGTAGCCGCCGTTTTTCGTCGGCTGTTTCTGCTTGACGATGTCCGCCTCGATGGTCACACCCATGTGGTTCGCCTGCCCGGTGATGTCTGCGGCATCGTGGTAATCCACCCCGTCTTTCTTGAAGGCGGAATTCCGCAGGTAGCACCAGAGCACGGTGTACATGCCCATCTGGTGCGCCTGCTCGAACGCTTCTGAGATTTCCTGAATCTGCCGGCGCGATTCCTGCGAGCCGTAGTAGATGGTTGCGCCGACCGCGACCGCACCCATGTCGTACGCCTGCTCGACGCTGGCATAAAGCGTTTGGTCGTACATGGCCGGGTAGGTGAGCAAATCGTTGTGATTGAGCTTGACGATGAAAGGAATCTTGTGCGCATATTTTCTGGAGACCATTCCGAGCACGCCGAGCGTGGAGGCGACGGCATTGCAGCCGCCTTCGACCGCCAGACGCACGATATTCTCCGGATCGAAATAGATCGGGTTGGGCGCGAAAGAGGCGCCGGCCGCGTGTTCGAGACCCTGATCGACCGGCAGGATGGAAAGGTAGCCGGTTCCGGCCAGCCGGCCATGGTCAAACGTGCTTTGCAGATTTCTCAACACCTGATTGGAGCGGTCGGAAAGGGCATAGATCCGATCGACAAAATCCGGGCCGGGAATATGAAGCTGCTCTTTAGGAATGGTGTTGCTTTTGAATTGCAACAGCGCCTGGTCCTTGTCGCTTAGAAGTTCCGTGACGTTCTTGTACTCGGCCATGATAAGGTCTCCAGTCTTGGAATTGTAGAAATTGGCAGCCACGGGCCGCCGCAGTGTTTGTTTACGAGGGTTGAAAAACCTGATAGTATAACAAATTTGCCGCTTGCAGTCAAGTGAAATGAATGCAATAAGAAACGCGCGAATCTTACCGCGCTCGCCGTCCGCTTATATCATAGCAGTACGGCGTATTCACCGGATTTGCAGGAATGCCTGGCACAGAATGTCGCGTGCGCCAAGTCATTGCTCCGGCTTGTCGCCATCGCCGGTGTACCCTTTGTCGCGCGCGTAACCGGCCAGCAATTTTTGCAGCATTTTGCGTCCCCGGTGCAGACGCGACATCACGGTACCGATCGGCCGCTCGATGACGACGGCGATCTCCTTGTAGCTAAGCTCGTCGACATCGGCCAAAAGCACGACGATTTTGTATTCATCCGGCAGCTTATCGATGGCCTGGCTCACCTCGTCGTCAAAGATATCGCTGTAGTCAAAACCGCTGTCGCGTTCCTGCAGGTCATCCCAGTAGGTACCGCCCTTCCCTTCGAGCTTGAAGGAGACGCTGTCTATCTCAACCGAGGTGGGCGTTTTCTTTTTCTTGCGGTAGACGTTGATGTAATTGTTGGTGAGAATTCGATATATCCAGGCCCGGAAGTTGGTTCCGCGATCGAATTTATTGAAATAACGGTAGGCGCGCATGGCCGTTTCCTGCAGCAAATCCTCAGCGTCCAGCTGGTTGCGCGTCATCCGCAAAGCCATCGCGTACAGGCTGTTGATCTGTTCTTCAAAAAGACGGGTAAATTCTGTCGCGTCTTCTTTATTATGTTTAAAAAAACGCATCCGTCTGTCCTTTCTGCTGATTCACGTACAAACCGCGTGTTCGCCCGCACAATCCTGAAACGGATTCACTCGTGGCCGAGCCACGGACTTCCTGACCCGTTACGGTCAAGTCTTACCGGTTTGTGGATCGTCTGAATCGTTTCTCCGTTTTGCTTTCTGCCCAATCGTCGTCTGCGCTCATCAGCGCCATGACGCCATCTCGGGTCAAGCCGGTGAAAAGGATCTGTTTGAACACTTCCATTTGCTGCTCATAGATGGCCGGTTCTCGGTTGAGCAGCGCCAGCAGGTTCGCGCCCATGATGTTGCTGAGAATGATACCGGCGGCAGCGCGCGTATCGATGTTTTCCCTGAACAATCCGGCTCCCTTGCCTTCTTCGATGATGCCGTTGAGCGTGTTCCACCAGAGCGAAAAAATCTGCTTGATGCGCTCGGTAAATGAATCGTGAACTTCTATCATCTCTGTCGCCAGGTTCAGAAGCAGGATTGTCGGGCGAATGCAATCGGGATCATTGTCGCAGTCTCCATGTGTCGATAGCAAAATCTGCAGCTTCTCCCCGGCGTCCTTTCCCCGCGCGATGGCCGGCAACAGCTCCTCGTGCCAGTACTTCCGCAGGCGCTCGATAACCGCCGATCCCAGCTCCTCTTTACTGCTGAAGTGGAAATAGAAGCCACCTTTAGTCAGGCCGGTAACCGCAAGAATGTCCTTCAGAGATGTGTGATTGTAACCGTTCCGGGTAAAAAGTAGCACGGCTTTGTCGGTGATAAGATCGCGGGTGTGCCGCCCTTTGTTTCCTCGTGTCATAAGATAACCAATATTTTGTTCCGATCAAGCCTTTGTTTCTTCCTAAAACCGACCGGCCGGTATTTTAATTCCGGCTTTTGATTTGTGGATATTTGATTCCTGTAACATTGGTGTCGCATGCTCAAGTTAACAATCCGTTACGACGAAACTTCGAGCAGAAAGATCGCCTGAAAAAGGCCTGTCCATATTCTTGTAGAACGGAGGTTTTACGTGATCAAGATCAAGAGCATGCCGGTGCTGGCCTTCGTCTTCGTGATTGCCCTGACGGCAGAATTCATCGACGGTCACGCCGCGGAACAATCCTCTCTGACTACCGGCCAATCGTCTAAGCTGCTGGCGCGGGTGGGACAAAAGTGCAGCCTCGTCCTCCGCACCGGCGCACGCGTTAAGGGCACCTTGTGGGATTTCGACGACACTTCCATTACCATCAAAGTCAAAAAGGGACTGCTCTATTCGAAAACAGAGCAGCACAAGATCGCCGACATCGACTATTTCGAGGACGCATCCGGCGTAACGATTCGCTTTTCCGGAAATGGCAAGGCAGCGCCAAAGGCCCCTCCGGTGACGCTGATTTTCAGTATCGACGACACCCAGCCCCCGGAGACGCCCGAGGATGAGAAATCTGACCACGAGGCCGTGAACACGGAGACGGCGCAGAAACAGAGCCTGGCGACGGAAGAGCAGGAATTGGAAAAAATGCTCAACCGCATCGCAGGGCGCCCTGAAGCCCGCGATGAAGACGAGTCAAAGCGGGCCGGGAACTCGCAAACTGCGCAAAGGAAGGCCCTCTCCGGCCAACCCGAGGCGTCGAAAACCACGCCCAAACCTTCCCTGACGCACGCCGGCGAGGTCGTCGAGCGAGAACAGAGCAACGGCAACGCGCCGGAGAACGGGTCGCAGGCAGAACGCACAAGTACGGGCCCGGCGCCGGCTTCGTCAGCGAGTGCCGGCAACGACCTTGCAGACAGTCGAAAGCAACCACAAACTGCCGGAACCGAAGTCGTTCCGCCGGTACGCAGAGCCGAGAGTCGCGTCGGCCAGCGCGCCAATGCCGCCGGCGCCGAGTTGAAAAAATTGCGGGTGTTGCGCTATCAGACCCTCATCCTGTTCGGCGTTGCCGCCATTGCCATCCTGGTGGTGATTCTTACCCGAATTCTGGGAATGAAGAGCAAAGCTACCGCCAAGAACACGCTCTTTCCCTCAAAGCTTGTGAAAGTGAACGGACGCTTCGGCATTCTCGACCAGGGCCTGGAAGACGGGATAAAAGTCGACGATGTGGTGCGCCTTTACCGGAAAATCGATAGCAAGATTTTTTACCGCGGCGTTGTTCGCGTCAGGAAGGTGGCTGAAAACTACGCCATGGTCGAAGTGGTGCGCAGGAAAAAGGGCGTTCGCCTGCAGGTAGGCGATGTCGGCCTCCGCGACCGCAACTTCGTCGCTGCTTCGTTGAAGCGACTCCGGATTTTCATCAGTCGCGCGCTGAGCGGCATCGGGCGCGTTTTTCTGCTCACCGCGAGAGGCGTCGCCAT
>CAZTNL010000370.1:0-3913 GCA_964614885.1 uncultured Calditrichaceae bacterium
GAACCCTTGACAAAAACGCTCCGCTCCTGCACATCGACGAGAACCACGTTCGCGGCATCGCCGCTGACACCGCCGATCGGCCCGCTCTTCTGCACGAGCTGCACGTCGGGCACAAAAGTCTTTTCCCCGTTTTGAATGGTCACCGTAACCGAGGACTCCAAGTAGCCTTCGCGGGTAAACGCCAGCGAAATCACCCGCGAATTAGAGTCGGCAAGGTCGGCTTCCAGGGTGTAAATGCCATCGACGTTCGTCAGCGCCGTTTGCGCGAAGGCAAAGGAGCGTACCAAAACGCCATCAAGCGGCCGGCCCGTAGCGGCATTGAGGACCTTGCCTTCGATCACCGATCTGTCTGTCGGTGCCAGCGGGTTGCCGCCGCACCCATGCATGAGCGCCAGCGAAACAGCTGCGAAAAACACCCCCGCGAGAGATTTTGCCCGAGTGGCCGAAAATTTCATTATTCCCTTCCTGTAGAAAGCTGCGTACTTCAGGCCCGGAGCGTCATTGCTCCTGCCGTTTAACGACTTAATGTACCATCTACGTCCCGATTTCGCAGAGGAACACGCGGTGCGCGCGAACGGGTAAAGATTGCGCGAAGTTCTTGGATTAGAACCCAAAATTTATTATAATGGATGATTTTGCTTTTCCGAATGGCTCGAGAGAAGACCTCGCATGCACTCCCAGGCAGGGAGCTGGTCTTTATCCTGCGCGTATGCAGGTACGAACACTATTGCGCAACGGGCCGGCCGTAACAGAGATAAGGAGATATGACCTTGGAAGTCCAACCCAATGATTCACCCGAGAAAGAAGCGCCGAAGCTTCCGGAAATAACATTCGACGATTTGCCGCAGAATATGCGACAGGCGGCGCAGCGCGCCGGCTGGGACTCTCTGATGCCGGTTCAGGCGCGCGCGATTCCGTACCTTCTGGCCGGCAAAGATATCATGGTGCAGGCCCGGACCGGCAGCGGCAAGACCGGAGCGTTTCTTTTGCCCATGCTGGAACGACTGGATGCCACCCGTCCCGAATGCCAGGCACTCATCCTCGTGCCCACGCGGGAACTGGCTCTGCAGGTATGGCGTGAGACCGAAAAGCTTTTTGGCGAGAAAGGATTGCGCTCCGTTGCGGTTTACGGCGGGGTTGGCTACAAGGCTCAGATCGACGCCTTTCGCCAAGGGGCGCACGTCGTTGTCGGTACACCTGGCCGCGTGCTCGACCATTTGCTCAAAGGCACGTTCTCGCTCAAACAGATTCGGTTGCTGATTTTCGATGAAGCCGACCGGATGCTGTCGATGGGTTTTTACCCCGACATGAAGAAGGTCCAGCGCTACTTGCCTAAACGGGCGCTGCACACCTGTATGTTCTCGGCGACTTTTCCGACATTCGTCATCCGCACCGCCCGCCAGTTCATGCCGGAGCCGGAGCTGCTTTCACTCAGCAGCGATCACGTCCATGTGACCGACACAGAGCATGTTGTTTACACGGTCAAGGGGATGGAGCGCGAGCGCGCCCTCGTCCGGATCATCGAGATGGAAAACCCGGTGTCGGCCTTTATTTTTTGCAATCGGAAAGACAACGTGCACTACGTTTCAGTTGTGCTGCAGCGCTTCGGATACAACGCCGATGAGCTCACGGCCGACCTTTCACAGCAAGACCGCGAGCGCGTTCTGGAAAAAATACGTAAGGGAACGCTGCGGCTGATGGTTGCCACCGACGTGGCAGCGCGGGGACTCGATATTCCGGAGCTGTCTCACGTTATTCAGTATGAACCGCCCGAAGATCCGGAAAGCTACGTACACCGGGCCGGACGCACGGGAAGAGCCGGCGCGCCCGGCGTGGCGATTTCGCTGGCCACGCACCTCGAAAGGTCGATGCTGGACCGCATCGCCAAACGCTATGGCATCGATATGCAGGAGCGTCCGCTGCCGACCGACGAGGATGTTGAAGCCGTCGTTACCGAGAGGCTGGTCACCCTGCTGGAAGCGCGCCTGCGCGAACGGGACAAGCTGCAAACCGAACGCAGTCTGCGCTTCGGACCGCTGGCCCGCAAACTGATCGAAACCGAAGACGAATCCGCCATCATCGCCATGCTGCTCGACGACTACTACCAGAAAATGCTGCATGCGCCGGTGGTGGATCCCTCTGAACAAGAACCGGCGGCCACGGAGCCCGGCCGGCGTCACAGCCCTGAACGCAGCCACAAGAGGGGTGGTCACCACCGCGGGGGCGGAGGCGGAGGCAGGTCCAGATCGAGATCAAGATGAGGCTTTCCCGGCGACTGGATACGCGCCATTTGCGCTGAAAGTGGCGCCGCCAGTTTCCTGAATTCTTAAGAATGACTTCTTAGCGCATGTCCCGAAAAACATTTTCCTGCATTGACGCCCATACCTGCGGCAATCCCGTCCGTGTTGTGACCGGTGGCGGCCCCTTTCTCGACGGTAAGAATATGAGCGAGAAGCGCCAGCACTTTCTGGCCGAATACGATTGGATTCGGACGGGTCTCATGTTCGAACCGCGCGGCCACGATATGATGTCCGGCAGCATCCTCTACCCGCCCAGCGATCCGGCAAACGACGTCGGCATTCTCTTCATCGAAACCAGCGGATGCCTGCCGATGTGCGGCCACGGCACCATCGGCACCGTGACCGTGGCGATCGAGCACGGGCTTGTCCGGCCCCGCACCGACGGCGAGCTTCGGCTTGAAACACCCGCCGGAATCGTGGTTGCACATTACGCCATGAGCGGGGCCAAAGTGACGTCGGTCAGACTGGTCAACATCGCCTCATTCCTGCATTCCACCGATCTCGAAGTCGAATGTCCCGAGCTGGGCACGCTGAAGGTGGATGTGGCCTACGGCGGCAACTTTTACGCGATCGTCGACCCGCAACCGAATTTCGCCGACATGGCCGACTTCAGCGCGGGCGATTTGGTGCGACTCAGCCCGGCCCTGCGGCAACGGCTGAACGAGCGCTATACCTTCGTGCATCCGGAGGACGAAACCATCCGCGGGCTCAGCCACATCGAATGGACGGGCAGGCCGCGGCACCCGGAGGCCGATGCCCGCAATGCGGTTTTCTACGGGGATAAGGCGATCGATCGATCTCCCTGTGGCACGGGCACTTCCGCGCGCATGGCGCAGTGGGCCGCCAGGGGCAAGTTGAAGGTCGGAGACACGTTTGTGCACGAGAGCATTATCGGAAGCCTGTTTCGCGGCCGGGTGGAAGACGAAGCCAGGGTGGGCCGGCATCCGGCGATCATTCCCAGCATCGAGGGGTGGGCGCGCGTCACCGGTTTCAACACGATTTTCATCGATGACGACGATCCATACGCACACGGATTCCAGGTCGTCTGACGGCAACGGCCGCAGGCAGCGCGACCGCTAAAGCGCGAGGGTGAAGAAAATGAACGGTAAGAGCGATGTCACCATCATCGGTGGCGGCGCCATCGGTCTGTGCTCGGCGTACTATCTCGCCCGCAGCGGTTGCCGGGTCACGGTTCTGGAACGGGACGAAATCGGCCAGGCGTGCTCTGAAAAGAATGCAGGCCTGGTCGCGCCCAGCCACATCATCCCGCTGGCGGCCCCCGGCGTGATCGGTCAGGGGTTGAAATGGCTGCTGGATCCGGCGAGCCCGTTTTACATTCGACCGCGGTTTAGCCTCGAACTGATCTCCTGGCTGTGGAAATTTCGTGCCGCGTGCAGCGAAAAGCGCATGCGTGCCGCCATGCCCGTGCTGAACGACATTCTGCAGGCGAGTTACGCCCTGTTCAACGAACTCGCCGCGGACACCCCAACCCGGTTTAATTTCACCAAACGCGGTTTGTTGCTGCTCTACCTCTCCGAAAAGAACCTCGAGCACGGCCGGGCCGAGGCCGAGCTGGCGCGCGAATTCGAGCTGCCGGTTCAGGTTCTCGATAC
>CAZTNL010000371.1:0-3907 GCA_964614885.1 uncultured Calditrichaceae bacterium
GAGGGAGAGGGCGGCTATATCCGACCCACGATCGTCAGCGCTTTTGCCAAGGAGGGCCGCCCGCAAGATGAGGCCCTCTCTTTCGCGCCACCCGATCTCATCGGCGAAGGCCGGAAGGTGCAGCCCGACTGGCTTTTCAGATTTCTCAAAAGCCCGACTACCAAAATTCGACCCTGGCTGAGCGCACGCATGCCCACATTTGGCTTCAAAGACGATGAGGTGAACGCGATCATCGAGTACTTCCAGGCATTGGAAGGCATGGAGAAGCCGTTCCAGGAGTTGGATGTGGAACTGACGGCCAACGAAATGCACGCGGCTGAAACCTTGTTTTCAAACGACTATCTCAGCTGCTTCAGTTGCCACCAGGTCGGCAGCAAGAAGCCGCAGGGCCCCCCATCGGGCTGGGCGCCGGATTTCCTGCTGGCGCCGGACAGGCTCAACCCGGACTGGGTCTTCGACTGGATATCTGACCCGCAGAAGCAACAACCCGGCACGAGGATGCCGAGCTTTTATCCCGATGCGGCGCCACCAAACATTCTCGGCGGCGACCCCAATCTGCAGGTTGGCGCGCTGCGAGACTATCTGATGAACATTCGCCGTTTCGCATCACGATTGCAATAAACCATTGAATCATCATAAAGGAGGTTACTGTGTTCAAAAAAACAATGACTCTGACCATGGCGCTGCTTGCTCTGAGCTTCCTCGTTTCCTGCGGGGGGGGCGGTGAAAAGAAAGAAGCCGCGCCGGCCAGAAAGGCCACAAAGAAAGTGAGCGCTGCCGCGGGGTATGAGACCATAGCCGTCGCCAACGGTGGCAGCCTCGAAGGCCGGGTTACGCTGGCTGGGTTGGTGCCCAAAATGAAGAAGCTCAAAGTCACCAAAGATGTCAACGTCTGCGGCAAAGTCACGCACTACGATGAAAGCATGGTGGTCTCGGATGATAAAGGTCTGGCAAACGTCGTCGTCAGACTGACCGACATCACCAGTGGCAAAGACATGGAAAGTCTCGGTGACTCGTTCGTTCTCAATCAGCAGGGGTGCGCCTTTCATCCGCATGTGGCTCTGGTGCCCGTGGGCGCCCCGCTCACGATCATGAACAGCGACGGCATCCTGCACAATATCCATACTTACGGCACGAAGAACAAATCGTCGAATGTGGCCCAACCCGGTTTCCGCAAGAAAATGACGCACACATTCGATGCGGCCGAAGTGGTCCGCGTCGCCTGCGATGTGCACAACTGGATGTCGGGTTACATCGTGGTAGCGGAGAATCCCTACTACGCCATTACGGATGCCAGCGGCGCCTTTTCGCTGACGGACGTGCCGGCCGGAACATACACAGTGGAGTTCTGGCAGGAAACGTTGGGCAAGCAGACGCAGGAGGTAGCCGTCACCGCCGGTGCAACCGCCAAAGCCGATGTGGAATTCAGCAGCGGCAGTTAGCAGACCTTCTTCATACGGAATTTGCAGGGGGCGTAGCCAACCAAGGGCTACGCCTCTTGTCTTTGAGCTCCAGCTTACTCCGACTGCAGCGGCCACGAGCCGGGCTAAACGCTTCAGAATAGTAGGAATAGTAATTTGCTGTCGATTGTTGCTGATTATTGAATTCACCTATTTTGTTGCATGACACCAGAGAGAGAGAGGAATGTCAATCCAAATGAAAAAGCGCTACCATGGACTGTACCTATGCGTGCTCGCAACCGTGCTTTGGCCACTGGCATCACAGGCGCAAACAGTCGAGCACCCGATTCAAATCGAGCTTCAGCCGGCCACTACACAGGTCTCCGCCGGCCAGGAATCTGCTTTGACCATCATATTTCGCATCCCGCGCGGTTTTTGGCTCGGCGATAAGGACAAATCCGCGAGAATCCCTTCGGCCACGGTGATCTACATGCAAGAATTGCCGAATTTTCAATTCGGGGAGCCGCAATTTCCGGAGCCGGAAGTGCGTGGCGTGCCGGTGCACCTGGGCATAACCCGGGTTTTCGTCGAGGAAATTCACGTCATCGTTCCATTTCAGGTTGCGGCGAACACGCAACCGGGAAATTACGATCTGAATGCCAAAATCACCTACACGCCGGGTTTAAATGCAGGCCATTTGACCACGCATGTAAAGGAAGCCTATTCAGCCAAAATCGAGGTCGTGCGGCAGTCTGACAACGTCGCCACGCGTCTGCCGCAGCCGCTGAAAGCGCGCGTGCCGGAGGATTTTCAGGTAGCGGAGAAGGTTCTGCACTTTCCCCAGCCGATGCAGGCGATGTTCCACCGTTGGGGCGAAGATGGTCCACTGCCCAAGTTTCTTCACTGGATGTTCGTCGACCCGCCGAACCATGGCAAGCATATTCAGACGATTTGGCACCCGTTCGTCGGTTCCACAGAAAACAATGGCCAGACCATCGGCGGTGCGGTGGCGCTCATGAATGTCACGCGTGAAGGCATCATGACCGGCACCCTCGACGTGCGCGGTTACCACAACGAATATGTCGGAAACACGGTAGCCATGGACGTGGTCAGCTGTCCCGGCGCCTACAAAAACTACTGGTTTTCCGCGCAGCTGTCCCAGGACAGAAACCGGCAGATTCAATTTCACCACGAAAATCTGACGCTGGGCCAAAACGACCATTTCGGTTTTGAATTCCAGGCCAACGCCTTTCAGGATCCGCGCTATCGTTTCTACGGGCTCGGCGGCGGCAGCGATGAAAGCGCCGAAAGCAACTATACGCACGAAGAGTTCGGCGGATTTCTCGATTTGTACTGGATGCCGCACAACAATTTTCGTTTCTCGGTCGGTGGCAAAATTCGCTCGGTCGATGTGAAGCGCGGCGCCGACCGCTTGCGGCGCGTCGATAATCCGGCCTTCTTTACCGTCAACAACGCCGGCTTTGCCAGCGTTCCGGGCATCAGCGGCGCGACGGTCGTGGGAGAACGCATCAACCTGGTCTACGATAAGCGCAACTCCGAATTTACGCCTTCCGACGGCTTCTACGCCAAAGGCACGGCCGAGTACAACCAGGTGACCAGCGACACCAAGGGTGTATCGGATTACGGTCGCTTTTCTATCGATCTGCGCAAATATTTCTCCACGGTCGACCAGAAGATTACGCTGCTCCTGCGCAACAGCTGGACGTTTACCACCAACTTCGACGTGCCGTTTTTCGACAAGGCCACGCTCGGCGGTTTGTCCACACTGCGCGCGTTTGACACCGGACGGTTTTACGGCCAGCACGCCGTGTTCGGCAGCATGGAGGTGCGCTACCAGGCCATGCACATGGTCATGATGGGTTTTCCAATGGATGTGGAGATCGCGGCGTTTCTCGATGGCGGCCAGGTCTTCGACCACACTGATTTTCAAGGCGAGTTTAATGTCAACCCGGGCATGAGCATGAGGTTCCTGAACCGCCCGAACATCGGTATTATCGTTAATGGCGCCGTTGGTCAGGACGGCCTCATTTTCAACGGCGGCGTAAGCTTGCCTTTCTGATCGAGTCTATTCTCTGCCTGTTCATTGCGCCTATCGCTGGCGCAATGAACAGGCGGTCTTTTTCCCCTTCCCCGGCGCGCCGAGTGCCGGAATCTCTTCGACTGCTGCTTCAGTCGGATAATCACGAAATACCTCCTTCAAGTCCATCATAGACTCCCTGTCGGGAGCAAGCGCAACAGGAAACACGCCTCGGATGATCGCAGGTTCAAGAAAGATATTTCCTTAACATGATTATCAACGAAACCCCGCTCCGTCGATAGATCTAGCGAGCGCGCAACCATCCCCTTATGAATCTGCGCCGGGCACCCGCGGAACCACACGTGGCCGGTAGCCATTTAATGACTGGGGAAGGTTTCGTTTGTATCTAACCTCAGGGAAAGGGAAAGGCCATGCAAGCACTCAACGCACTCACGCTTTTCGTGAACCC
>CAZTNL010000372.1:0-3886 GCA_964614885.1 uncultured Calditrichaceae bacterium
CGTTCGCCGACTGGCTGTACCAACTGGCATCACAAAAGGGATCGAAGCAGACATTTGACGCTGAAATCGTGAGCAAGAAAGGCAGGCCGCTCAACCTGGCGATCTCGCTCACTGCCATCAGAGACGAAACACATGACGTTCAGAGTTTTGGCGGACGCATTCGCAGCGTTGAGGTAAAGGGGCGGCCCGGGGCCGTTTCAGATTCCGGTGTTGACACGCTCGCGATGATTACAGCTTTGTCGCGGCTGGTCACGTCCTGCTACGACGAGCCGCTCCACATTTTTCTGGAGCGGATAGCCGAACTGGCGAGCCAGACATTTCGTTTCCAGCGGGCTACGATTGCTCTGCTCAATGCACGCAAGAAAGTGTTTGTGAAACAGGCTCTGGTCGGCTACAATTCGCCGGCAGTCGGGAGCACTGACGAATTCGAAGTGCCTCAGGAGGTTATCCAGCGCGCTTTTTCCAGGCGATTTCGCGTGAAGGTCATCTACTACGAACAGGAAGAGCGGGACCTTGCGGCGTCGCTAAGCAGCAAGTTCCCGGAAAGACGCACCCAACAGCGCCGGCCGATGCGGGAATGGCACGAACGGGACCTGATACTGGTGAATCTGCAAAGTCGCGATGGCCGCACCTTCGGTTATATCTCACTCGATCGCCCCGAGGCAGGGCACGTTCCGGCGAGGGATGCGTTTCGTAATCTGGAAGTGTTTGGTCAATTTGTCTCTTTTGCTGTAGAGAACTATTACCAGTTTTCTTCGCTGTCACGCCGGTCGCGTCGCTTGAAGCAGGTACTGGTCACCAGCAACATCTTCAAGTTGCACCTGAGCCTCAATGAGCTACTGCACGAGGTTGTTTGGTCGGTGCGCTTTTCTACGGAATTCAAACTGGTCGCGCTGGGTCTTGTCAGTAAACGCTCCAGCCAGTTGGAAATCAAAGCTGCCGCCTGCGAAGACAAGATCAAGGCTGAGCATCTCAGAAACATTCGCATTCCCTTGCCAGAGCTGACCAAACTCTTGCGGCCCGAATACAAGTGTGGCAAGTCTTACCTGGCAGGCGGCGAGAAAGATGTCGTGCGTCCAATGAAGAACATTTATTATGGCCCCAGGCTCAACGGTGGCAATGGCAGGCCCTGGTCGGACTGGAGCGTCCTGGTCGTGCCCATAAAATGCAGGCAGGGGAGAATCATAGGGGCTTTGATAGTCGACGACCCGGAGGACGGGCGCCTTCCCGAACGTGAGGTCATCAACACGCTGGAAATCATTGCCAACCGTGTGGCTGTGGCCATCGATAACCGCATCCTGTACGTGAAGGACACGCGGAACAAGAGGACGCAGGAGCGGGGCGTGAACATACGCCGCGAGCTGATGTCGGATCTTAGAACGAGCCGGGTGCGCCACAGTTTTATGGATCGTTTCTTTAAATGATCCATCTGCACCCGATCGGGCGTCCGGAGCTTTCTGCGCAATTCTCTTGATCGCCAAAAGGCGATTGGCTACATTTCCAGTCTGAAAAGTATATCGCGCCTATTACCCGAATTCTGAGAAAACACTTGGCAAATCTCCACCGGCACTCGGTCCGTATTCTTGCACTTGCCGCAATCCTGTTGCTTGTATACGGCTGCGCAGACCGCGACCGAAACAATCCGCTCGACCCGAAGAACCCGAACACGCGTGGAAAGCCGAGCGGTCTGAGGGTGGTCTCCGTGCAGGACACCGTGTCCCTGCGCTGGGATGCTTTGGCCCTGGACGACCTGACAGCTTATAAAGTGTACCGCAGAACACTGCCGGCGACCGAATTTGCGATGGTTGGCACAGTACCGGCGCCCGGGACGTCCTTCGAGGACCCGGGCCTCGTCTTCGATACAGAATACGAATACGAGATCTCAGCCGTCGCGGGCGGCGTGGAAAGCTCGCTGTCGGATTCCGTCAGAATCCGTCCCGGCCCGACATTTTCTTACGCGGCCAACAACGCGTCACGCTCCCTGCTCAGGCTGACGCATGACTCCCGTCATCTCGTTCGCCGGACGATCGGCTTTCTCAACATATTTGACCTGCAACCCAACGGCGTCACAGGCGAGGTTTGGGTCATCGACCTATTCAGCCTCCTCAGTGGCGACATTTTGCGTGTGACACCCGCCGGCGACATTCAACCCGGGGCCGTTCAGCTGCGTGGGCCCCGCAGCCTCGATATTGACCCGCGCAACGGCGACGTTTGGGTTGTCGATGTGCGGGACAGCCTTGTGGTGAAATTTGATAAAGACGGCAGCAAGCTCTTCGAGGCAGACAACCTTGGACTTCCCGTGGCGGTCTCTGTCGACCCGGCGAATGGGGACTGCTGGGTGGCCGATTTTAGTGGCGGCCGGGCCATCCGTCTGAGCGCAGATGGCAGCGACAGACTCATCTCAGGGGAGAACTTCAGCGCCATCCGCGCGCTGGCAGTCAGCCCGACAGACGGTGCGGTATGGGCTTCCGACTCCGCTCGGGTCGTGAAGATGGATGCTGCCGGAACCCGGGTCCTGCAAGTGACCGGCATCTTCACTGAAGCGCACAAGCTGGCTGTTTTTCCTGCGGACGGCGCGGTGTGGGCGATAAACTGGGACCCGTCTTTTCTCGTTAAGCTGGACAGCAGCGGCACCGAACTCTTTCGGATCGGGCAACTGGCACGGCCGGAAGATCTCGCGCTCAATTTCTTCGACGGTTCCTGCCTTTTGGCGGACACGGATAACGACCGGCTGCTGCGCATCAGCAAAGACGGGAAAACCGTTGAGGTGGTACAACAAATACAGGTTCCGCTGGCCGTAGGCATCGCTAACTGAAGCATCTTTGCACAAGCCTGAAACACGTGCTTCAGGCCTGTGGGCCGTGCCGCTTGAATCCTTTCCGGGCTTATGCCGTATCGTAGTGGCAGTACTTTCTCCGGGAGGGTGGGGAAGAGTGGAGGCGCGCAGCCGTTCCGCAGCCGGAAATCGGTCGGAATCGAGGGGTTCACAGGGTGCCAGCGCTAAGCCGGGCATAGCGCCGTCGACTTTGGAGTTTTTTTTGAACAGGACATTTTCATAAGGAGGAAGTTCATGGAAGGGTTTGAAGTCAGCAGGAGCGAGAACGAGAACATTTCCATACTGCACCTGAAAGGGTACCTCGATGCGCACACGGCGCCTGAACTCGAGAAGGCCTTTCAGGAGCTTGTCGATGCCAAGTCGTACAACATTGTGGTCAATTTCGCCGACCTGAGCTACATCAGCAGCGCCGGACTCGGGGTTTTCATGGGCTTTATCGAAGATATTCGCAAAAATGGCGGGGACATAAAGCTCAGCGACATGAAACCCAAGATCTATCGCGTTTTTGACTTGCTCGGATTTCCAACTCTGTATGACATTGTCGACGAGCAACAAATGGCGATTGAGCGATTCGGGAAGGCCTGATCTTCGAGTGAAGCAGCGCAGAGGTTTTTTTGCGCATGAAAACGGACAGGCCGCGGAAAAGGTGGTGAAAATTTTGCCCAGGACACGAAAAAAATATCAGCTCAAATTGCCGAGTCAGGCCAGCAATCTGTCTCTCATTCGGGAGTTGGTCACCAAGGTGGCTTCGCAGATTGGCCTCGACAGTGAGGAAGCCAGCAAGATCGAGCTCGCGGTCGATGAGGCGTGCACCAATGTCATCAAACACGCTTACGGCAACAATTCAGATAAGGTATTGGACGTCCTCCTCACGGTGGAGAAGGACAAGCTCGTCATCGTTGTCTCTGATAAAGGAAAAGGATTTAATCCATCGGATGTAAAAGTCCCGGACCTCGGCGAGTCTATTAAAGCAGGAAAACGGGGAGGACTGGGCATTTGCCTTATGAAAACTCTGATGGACAAAGTTGATTTTCAGATCAAGCCCGGCGC
>CAZTNL010000373.1:0-3876 GCA_964614885.1 uncultured Calditrichaceae bacterium
AGGGAAAGGGAAAGGCCATGCAAGCACTCAACGCACTCACGCTTTTCGTGAACCCGTATTTTTTCACGAATTTTGCGGTCAAAAGAAAGTTTGAAAGGAAGTGGCATGTCTCGCTCGGCCAGAGCAAGCAGTCGACCTTTCGCGACTTCTACTACAAAGTCGCGGAGGCGAAGGAGTTTTCCGAGCAGGAGATCGCCTTCCTGGAATCGTTCAGCCGGGCCATGCTGCTGGCGCACAAGTCCACCGCCACCCGGATAGCCGACGCCTGGGGCGCTGTGATGAGCAGCCTGGGGGTGCGGACGCTGCGGGCCAAGAAGATTAGCCTGTACTTCGGCCTCATCGAAGACATCAAGCGCAATGGCAAGGTGACCAAATACTCATCCCTGCTCGCCGCTGAAATCGTCGATGCCTTTGCCTGGCTGTTCAGGATTCAGGCGGAAGACTTCACCTACGCGGACTGACACGACAGTAAACGCCGGCCGGCACTGCCACTTGCATCGACCTCTCCAGGCCGGCGTATTTCAGCTTCGTCGACGCCGCATCAAAAGCAGATAGACCACAAAGGCTACGGCCGCGGCTGAAAACCACGCGCCGTTGAACAGAAATGCCAGCGCCGGGTGCGCCTTGCCCAGAAGCGCCACGGCGACGCCGGCCAGAAGCGCCGCCACGGCCGCGCAGTTAAATCCCTTCGAATAGGTGTACTCCCCGGTCTCCAGGTACAAGTCCTTCAGACTTAGCACCCCCTTGCGCACGAACACATAATCGCAGACGATGACGCCGACCGCGGCGCCGAGCAAGCCGGAATAGGTAATCAGCCAGGTCTGGTACATGTCGAGCAGCTTCCAGGGCAGAATAATGATGCCGATCGCCCCGGCGAGCAACCCGCCCATTTTGAAATTGATCCGTTTTGGCGACAGGTTGGAGAAGCTGTTGGCCGGTGAAACGACATTGGCTGCGATGTTGGTGCTCAGCGTCGCTACCAGCAAGACGATCATAGAAATCAGGCCGAGAAACGGGCTGTGGTGCTCAGCAGTCAGCCGGCTGAGCAGCGTCACCGGATTCCAGATGGCCTCGCCGTACAGAATCAGCGTGGCGCTGGTGACTGCGACGCCGATGAACGAAAACAGCGGCATGGTGGTCAGCAGGCCGATACTCTGCCCCAGAACCTGTGCCTTTTGGCTCTTGGCGTAGCGGGTGAAGTCGGGGATGTTCAGCGACAGAGTCGCCCAAAAGCCGACCATGGCGGTCAGCCAGGGGATGAAGAGCCTGAGCATGAACTGTGAGAAGCTCAGCCGGTCCTGCGCTTTGATCAACTCATCCGAGCGCTCCAGGATGACGCCTAGCCCGCCGACTTTTCCCGAGACCCAAACCAGCAATGCCAGGCCGGTGAGCAGCAGAAAGGGTGCGGCCGCGGTTTCCATCCACTTGATCGACTCGGTGCCGGCCCAGACGAAATACATGTTCATCAGCCAGAACAGGAAAAAGCCCAGGTAGTGCGGCAGGGTGTAGCCCATGAAAGCCGCGCCGCCGCCGAGGTCGTTCCACGCCGGCCAGAGAATGCCGATAATGCTGTGAATGGCCAGCCCGCCGATCCAGGTCTGGATGCCGAACCAGCCGCAGGCAATGAGCGCGCGCAGCAGGGAGGGAATATGCGCGCCGCGGACGCCGAAGGAGGCGCGCACGAACGCGGGAAAGGGAATGCCGTATTTGGCGCCGGCGTGGCCGTTAACCAGCAGCGGGACCAACACAAAGGCGTTGCCCAGAAAAATCGCCAGGAGACTCTGCCACCAGTTCATGCCCGACTCGATCATGCTGGCCGCCAGCATGTAGGTCGGAATACAGACGCTCATCCCAACCCACAGTGAGGCGATATTCCACATGCCCCAGGTGCGCTCTTCCGGCCGGGTCGGCGCCAGATCTTCGTTGATGAGGTGCGGAGACGCGTCGATGGTTGCCAGGTTCATGTTGCAGGCCTTTCAGAAAATGTTTCTGTTCGCCGCACTGCCTGTGCTTTCGGACCTTGCGGGTCGTCCGCGCAAACGCGCAGACAAATCGCCTCCATTGACCCTGCACTCCGCGAACGGTTTGCCAGCACAGCAGGATGCTGGTTTGGATTTAACTCATCAGGAAAACTATTCTGTCTCACTCTTTGTTCATAAGGCTGGACCCATAGCTTCTCTCGTTTGTCTGCTTGGGAGATGTGTCCCCGATTCAATGACACGAGAGGGCGAGATTGGAACAACCTTACAAATGTCGTCCGCCTCCCCCTCTGCTTTCGCGATGTTGCAGAAATCGGCCTCATTTTCATTCCACTATTTCATCCCACCGCAACCATCCTCTTCAAAGGATAAACTGCAACGCCCAGTGTAACAGGATGGCCGTTCTGGCGTCAAACCGACCGCGGCTAATCCAATTCCTCTATTTTTCAGTTCAGCCTTTATATAGTAATTTTCTCGTATAAAATGCAGCCAGCGCAATGCTTCCGCTCTTACCTGTTTACTATCGTAACCTTTTTCCTTTATCAGATACTTGGACAAACCCCACACACTCTTTGCGAGACTGCAAGCACAACAGCAGGTTGACATTGGTTTATTTGGGCAACAAGTCGCAGGTATTGGAGATAGAGCGCTGTCCTTAATTTTCTCCTGTTGGAGTGTCAAATCCATACTTTCGTAGTAAAGTTTGAACTTTTCGGTGTTTTTAAGGGATAGCGGAATTCCATAGCTCGTTTCCTGCCCTGCTTTCGGAATTATGTCTTCTGCCACTTGTGCAATGGCCATACGTCCGGACAAAAGTACCAGGATTACCATCCCGTTTATTACTATCTTGCAGTTGACTTGGATCATCATATCCTCTCACTTATACGTGCGAAACACTTGTGAATCATTATCTCCGGGCTGGCAGCTGTGACAAATGCCCTTCGAGCACTACCCGCTCAGCCCACAGAAGCAGCCACGAATTCGTGCATCCCCGAACCTTCCTCAATCGCAGAAATCAGCGTTCAGCGGTATACCTCCGCTGCCAGTTGAGCCACGCCAGAAAAGAATCCGCCTATTCCCCCGTTACAAAATGCTGGACAAACGTGAGAGCAGCCATGAGCAAAAAACTGATAATGACCGGCACGCTCCAGCCTTTGCCCGCATGGCTGCCCGCGCCAACCATGCCGCCGGTGCCGGCGAAAAAGAGGGTGATGTAGGCGATGACCATCGGCCGGCTCTGGCGGAAGTCAATCTGCAGGATATAGTCGAGCAGCAGCTCGACGAGCAAATACATCCCCATGAGGCCGAGTTGCAACAGGTACAAAAACGGCCGACCGGCCGTGACACCCTTGGCGAACAGGAAGGCCAGGGGCGCGATCATCGCGATAATAACCAGCCCCAGTCCCCATTCAAGCCGGGTTTGGCCGCACAACCGCGCCAGGAAAAGGACGATCAAAAGCGCGTTGATCGCGAGCGCTACGACAGCCGTCCGAAGGTCTGCGTTGGAAATGGGTCACCTCGTCAACTCTGCATCACCGGCGGTCACGCGTCAGCGCGCTCGCAGCGGCCGAAAATAGTTGGTGCGGCAGGACAAACCGCACCAACGAATACACCTAGCCCTGGCCGTCTTCTTCCCTGTACATCCATGCGCCAGCGACCGCGGCGATCGGGTAATAGATCAGAGAGCCGATGATCGCGGTCACGACCATGCGACCGGGATACATTCCCGTCGACACCGACGTTGTGAATGTGAACCGCATTGAAATGTCAGATCCCTGTCTTAAGCTACAAAACTCACCGAAAAAAGCAAGCGCGGGCGCCAGGCGAGTTCGGGCGTTCGCTTCTACCCCTCGGCCCGCAGTATCTCCAGCGGTGGCCGGTCGAGGATGCCGCGGCT